>NZ_JBNGOT010000003.1:0-236723 GCF_050589705.1 Sunxiuqinia rutila | reverse complement strand
GAGTAGATCTCTATCTACCCTTTTCTAACCTAACTAAACCAATAAAACTAATCAAACCTAAACTTATGAAATAAAATCTACGACAAAGATATGTTGAAAAACACAAATATGTGTTAAGTGAACATTAAAGATATGTTAGAAAACATGTTTTTGGGAAGCGCTCACTTTTGAGCAAAAAAAAAGAGTAGATCTCTATCTACCCTTTTCTAACCTAACTAAACCAATAAAACTAATCAAACCTAAACTTATGAAATAAAATCTGCGACAAAGATATATCGAGAAAGCTGGATATGTGTTAAGCCAATGTTAAAAAACATGCTGAAGAACATTTTTTTATTATTGGATTATTCAAGAACAAAAAAATAGGCTGACTCGAATGAGTCAACCTATTTTCTTACAGGTATTTAACGCTTATTTTTTTCTGCCTTTGCTTTTTTCGTCGCCGGCAATGGAGTCACGCATGGAGGTGTCTGCCATAATGTTTTTGTACTTCATGTAATCCATGATGCCTAGGTTTCCGGAACGGAAAGCTTCTGATATGGCCAGTGGAACCTGCGCTTCAGCTTCAATTACTTTAGCACGCATTTCCTGAGCCTTGGCAATCATTTCCTGCTCCAAGGCAACGGCCATGGCACGGCGCTCTTCGGCTTTGGCCTGGGCAATGTTTTTATCGGCATCGGCTTGGTCAATTTGCAGTCCGGCACCTATGTTTTTACCGATGTCAATATCGGCAATATCAATGGACAGAATTTCAAATGCGGTACCGGCATCAAGCCCTTTGTTCAGTACAACTTTTGAAATTGAGTCGGGGTTTTCCAATACGGCCTTGTGGGTATGGGAAGAACCTATCGAGGAAACGATTCCTTCACCTACACGAGCCAGGATCGTATCTTCACCAGCACCTCCAACCAGTTGCTTGATGTTGGCACGAACCGTAACCCGTGCTTTAGCGATGAGCTGAATTCCGTCTTTCGCTACGGCAGCTACCGGAGGGGTATCAATTACCTTGGGGTTAACCGACATTTGTACAGCTTCAAATACATCACGCCCGGCCAGGTCGATGGCTGTGGCCATGTTGAAGGTTAAGTCGATGTTTGCCTTTTCGGCTGAAACCAAGGCGTGAACAACCATGTCCACCTTTCCGCCAGCCAGGTAGTGGGCTTCCAGTTTGTCGCGATCCAACTTTATGCCGGCTTTGGTTCCTTCAATCAGTGCGCGAACGATAACTGATGGTGGCACTTTCCTGAAACGCATCAGGAAGAGTTGCATGAGTGAAATACGAACACCTGAGACTAAGGCTGAAAACCAGAGTCCGATTGGGATAAAATAAAGAATGATTATAAGCAGGACAAAAATCCCGACAACTAATCCGAAAGTTCCAAAATATTCCATTATTCTTGATTTATTGGTTCAACGAGTACTTGTGTTTTATATACTTCAATGACTTTAATTTTTACATTTTGGTCGACAAAACCGGTGGCTGATTTAGCTTCCATGTTGAGGTTGTTGATTTTAACCCGGCCAGTAGGGGCCAACCGTCCAAGGGTAATCCCTTCGTCTCCAACCTTGATTTGTAGCTCATCAATTTTATCCACATGCCCGTCAATTTCCGAATTCAGCAATAAGCGCTGCCCGGACCGGGATTGAAACAAGCGATATACGATGATGGGAACAGCAATGATAACGAAAGCGAGGGTTAAAATTCCGGCTACGACTCCGTAAGCGTCAAAGGCCAAATATACACTGGCTCCGAGTAAAATGACTCCGCCAATTCCGGCGATGGTGATTCCGGGAATAACAACAAATTCCAAAAGTAGGAGTAGGATTCCCAGAAAAATGAGAAACAAAATAATTAGTATGGTCATTTATTTTTGCTTAATCAATGGTTGCTTTTAATTTTCGCTCCACCAAGGCCTTCTTCATTGGACTAAGATAAGTAAAACTTCCTTTCTTGACATCACATTTCCCCTTATAATGTGTAATAAGCGTGCATTGTGTAGCCTGTTCGGGATCGTGTTCGCATACATTCATCAAGGCATCAATCACATAATCAAAGCTATGATGATCATCGTTATGAAGAACGAGAAGGCGTTCGTTCTTTATCTTTTCCTTTTCATCCTTGTTGGTTTGTTTCTCAATTTTCTCTTCCGCTTTCATGACTTGGTATTATTTACTCCTATAAAAGTAATACAGATTCAGTTGATTTGCAGTCTGATTTTCGATTTTATTCGCCGGTTATTTGGCGGGCTTCTTTCAGAGGGATGCGCTCTCCATCTTTGTAGGCTGCAATAAATGCATCGCTAACTCCTTCGGTACGCACCTGTGATTGCATTTGCAGGGCATCCTGATAGGACTTTAGCTCGCCAACAGTGTAAACGGTAACACCATTTTCATCGGTGTATTGATCAATACGACGGATAACCGATAGCTTTTTGAACAAGCGTTGTACCCACTCGGGAGGGGTACGGCTGTAGGCGCCAATCTGAATTTTGTACACAGCTCCGGTGCTGACAGCTGCCGGTTCTTCCGGAGTTAAATTTTGAACCAGGCTATCCGGAAGTACAAGTGGTTTCTGAGCTTCCAGCTTTTCCAGTCGTTTGGCTTCTTTTGCTTGAATAATGCTGTCCTCCATGGCCTGTATCTTTTCGCTAAAGGCGTGACGGGTCTCGGGGCTGGCTTGAGCCCAGTAATCCTTTTCACCCAAACGTGCCTGAGTATAATTTTGGTTAATCAGCTGGCTTTTGGTGTAGCTTTCTTTTTCGAGGGCGAGTATGGCGTTTGCAATTTCTTCTTTTTCGCCGGCAAAGGCTGAGTTGTATTTTGCACGAAGCAGGTTGGCTTCCTCGGTCAAATTGTGCAACTCCTGCTCTGCTCGCCAGCCGCGAACAAATGCCTGGAGCGAGCTGGCACTGTTGAACTGGTCAATTTTTAGGTATTTTATCGTAGAGTTGACCTGGAAATGAATCAGGCTGTCTTCAAGTCCTGCCGGGATTTCCACTTCTTCGGGTTGCAACTCGACAACTTCCTCAATCGGTGTTGTTGGTTCTGTTTGTTCCGCTTCGTCCTCTTCTTCAGGTGTTGAAAATGGATTGATTTCTTGTTCACATAAGGCTTTCAACTCTTCCAGTTTGGTGTTTTTCTTTTCCTTTCTACGAGCATTATCGTCAAACTGGTTGTAGTAATTCATCGCCTCCGAAAAATTGTCTTTCGCATGGTAGCATTGTGCCAGGTAGTAAAGACTCATTACGGGCGTTTTCTCACCAAGGGAAGTTTCCAATGCGGTTTGAGCCTGTTGGTTGAGTTGTTCGGTTTCAACCAGGCACATGCCTAAATAGTAGTTTAACATTTTGTCTTGAGGATAAAGATGAACCAAATCCTCAAAGTATGGAATGGCTTCCGCATATTGCCCGTTTTCAACCAGGTTTTTGGCTTGTTGTTCGGGGTCGTTTTGGGCATGAACCGTTTTTTCGAATAAACCGGGGTTAAGCACAAACAATAAAAGAAAGGCAGTTGTTTTCAAAAATGATATCATGTCTTGGCGCATATTTGTTAAATCGTTTTCGATATAAAATTACAAAAATAGTTGAAAGCTAATTTTTCTTTAACTGTTTAGTTTTTGTTAGCTTTTCACGCGAAATTAATCTGATATTTATCATTAATTCAAGTATATTTGTCTAATTAAATAAAAAAAAAGTATGGGACTGTTGCAAAAAGGTGATGCGGCTCCTGATTTCAAGGGGCTTAATCAAAACAATGAAACAATTTCATTATCGGACTTTAAAGGGAAAAAATTAATCTTATACTTCTATCCTAAAGATAATACTCCCGGCTGTACGGCTGAATCCTGTAATTTGAATGATAACTACGATGCCTGGATTGCCAAAGGCTACGAGGTGGTTGGAGTTAGCCCGGATGGGGTAGAATCGCACAAGAAATTTGCCGATAAATTTGGTTTTAAATTTAACCTAATTGCAGACACAGAGAAGGAGATTCTGCAGGCCTATGGTGTTTGGGGCGAAAAGAATATGTATGGACGGAAATACATGGGCGTACTTCGCACAACCTACGTCATTGACGAGCAGGGAATTGTAGAAGAAGTTTTTCAGAAAGTAAAAACAAAAGATCACACAAATCAAATAATCAAAGCGTTAGACTTAGAATAGCATGGCAAAAGAAGATTCAAATGTGAATAAGGAAAAGCTGAAAGCACTTCAGCTTACAATGGATAAAATTGAAAAAAGTTACGGCAAAGGTTCAATCATGAAGATGGGCGAACGGGTCGTTGAAGATGTCCCGGCAATTTCCTCCGGATCAATCGGACTGGACATTGCTTTGGGAGTTGGTGGATTTCCTAAAGGTCGGATCATTGAAATTTATGGCCCGGAATCGTCGGGTAAAACAACCCTGGCCATCCACGCTATTGCTGAGGCCCAAAAGGCAGGCGGCATTGCTGCAATCATTGATGCGGAGCATGCTTTTGATCCTTACTATGCGCAAAAACTGGGCGTTGACACCGATGAACTGTTGATTTCGCAACCGGACAATGGCGAGCAGGCTTTGGAAATTGCCGATAACCTGATACGTTCGGGAGCTATTGACATTGTTGTGATTGACTCGGTGGCAGCTTTGACTCCGAAAGCGGAAATTGAAGGTGAAATGGGGGATTCCAAAATGGGTTTACAGGCGCGTTTGATGTCGCAGGCTTTGCGTAAGCTTACGGCAAACATTAACCGCACCAAAACCTGCTGCATCTTCATTAACCAATTGCGTGAAAAAATTGGAGTCATGTTCGGTAACCCGGAAACGACAACCGGTGGTAATGCGCTGAAGTTTTACGCTTCGGTTCGGTTGGATATCCGTCGGATTGGACAGATTAAAGATGGCGAAGATGCAATCGGTAACCACACACGTGTGAAGGTGGTCAAAAACAAAGTGGCACCTCCGTTCCGCAAAGCAGAGTTCGATATCATGTATGGCGAAGGAATCTCGAAAGTTGGTGAGATTATTGACTTAGGCGTGAACTACAACATCATTAAGAAAAGTGGATCATGGTTCAGCTATGGTGAATCCAAGCTTGGCCAAGGACGTGAGTCGGTGAAAAATATCTTGCGCGACAACCAGGAACTGGCTCATGAATTGGAGACCAAAATTTTTGAAGCAGTAACTACGGCTGCTGCAGAAGTTTAAAAAAATAGCATATACTGCAGTCAGGTCTGGATGAGGCGAAAACTGCTTCATCCGGATTTTTTTTTGTGCTAATCACAAACGGTTAGAATCAGGAATAGAATAGCAAATTATCAAGATAAAGGTATGAAAGTGTTGAAATTTGGAGGTACTTCCGTTGGAAGTGCTGAAAACATCCGAAGGGTGAAGTCGATTGTAAAAGGTCAGCAGGACGATGTGATCGTCGTGGTTTCTGCTTTAGGCGGAATTACTGACAAGATATTGAACGCAGCGAAAATGGCCGTCATGGGAACGGAATATTTCAACACGGAACTTACCGAAATTACGGAAAGACACGAAGAAGTTGTCGAAGCTTTATTTTCTGGTGACCAAAAAGAAGAAGTTAAAGAGGAAGTGAGCAAGTTGCTCGATGAATTGTCTAAAGTTGTCCGCGGCGTTTACCTGATTGGCGAGTTGACGCCCAAAACGATGGATAAAATAGGCGGTTTTGGCGAACGATTGTCTTCTTACATTATCAGCCAGTTTATTGATGATGCCGAGTGGGTTGATTCTTCCCAGCTGATAAAAACCGATAGTGCGTTTGGCCGTGCCATGGTTGACTTTAAGTTGACAAATAGTGGCATACAGGCTGCATTAAATGATTTTTCAGGTGTTTGTGTGGCACCGGGCTTTGTGGCTTCCAACAGCGCCGACGAGTACACAACCCTTGGACGCGGTGGCTCGGATTATACCGCTTCCATTTTTGCCGCTGCACTGAATGCAAAAGTGCTGGAAATATGGACCGATGTGGATGGCTTCATGACCGCCGATCCGCGTGTGATTCGGAAAGCCTACACCATTGAGTCGCTGAGTTATTCCGAAGCAATGGAGCTGTCGCATTTTGGGGCGAAAGTCATTTATCCGCCAACAATTCTGCCGGTTTACCAAAAAGGAATTCCGGTTCAGATAAAAAACACCTTAAAACCAGAGGCTGAAGGCTCGCTGATCCGCGAAAGTCAATCCAATGGCAAGGATCGGCCGATTAAAGGGATTTCATCGATTTCCAACATCAGCTTGCTTACCGTGCAGGGCTTGGGAATGGTGGGTGTTGCCGGTATCTCCATGCGTTTGTTTGGCGCTTTGGCACGCGAAAACATCAATGTTATTTTGATTTCGCAGGCTTCGTCCGAAAACTCCATCTCTTTTGCGGTGGATACTTTCAAGGCTGAATTGGCCGAGGAAGCCATCAAAATTGAATTTGAGCGTGAGATTGCCGCGGAGCAAATCAGCAATGTAGAAGTGGAAAGCGATCTTTCGATTGTGGCCATTGTGGGCGAAAATATGAAACACACCACAGGCATTGCCGGGAAACTGTTTCATACCATCGGAAAGAACGGGATCAACATTATTGCCATTGCGCAGGGCGCCTCAGAGCTTAACATTTCCTGGGTGGTGAAAGATTCAGACTTGCGGAAAACGCTGAATGTGGTGCACGAATCGTTCTTCCTGTCTGAAAATGTTGAAGTAAATATTTTTATGCTGGGCATCGGCCTGGTAGGAGGAAACTTGCTGAAGCAGATTCAGCAGCAACAGGAGAAGTTGCTGAAGGAAAAACACCTGAGGCTGAAGTTGGTGGGAGTGGCCAACTCCAAAAAGATGTTGCTTGACCGTGATGGAATTGACATCGAGTCATTTAAAGAACGTTTGGATGCCGATGGACAAACTTCAGGCTTGGAAGCTTATAAGCAGGCCGTGGTTGACATGAATATTTACAACTCGGTTTTTGTGGATTGTACGGCATCCAATGATGCTGCCGATTTGTACGCCGACCTGTTGAATGCCAATGTTTCCATTGTTACGGCGAACAAGGTTGCTGCCTCTTCGGAGTATGATAACTACTTAAAGCTGAAAAAAATAGCCAAGCAAAAAGGCATTAAATTTTTGTTTGAAACCAACGTTGGTGCCGGCTTGCCAATTATAAATACCTTGAATGATTTGGTGAATGCCGGTGATAAAATACAAAAAATTGAAGCCGTTCTTTCCGGAACACTGAACTTCATCTTCAATACCATTTCGGCTGATATTCCAATGAGTCAAACCATTCGGATGGCCAAAGAAGAAGGCTACTCAGAGCCTGATCCGAGAATTGACCTCAGTGGGATTGATGTGGTTCGTAAGCTGCTGATTCTGGTTCGTGAGTCGGGCTACCGGATTGACAAGGATGATGTTACCATTAATAAGTTCATTCCGGATGAATTTTTTGCCGGAAGCATGGACGACTTCTGGACGGGCATTGCCGGTCTGGATGCAGACTTTGAAGAGCGTCGCAAGGTACTTGAAGCCGAAAATAAATGCTGGCGCTTTGTGGCTAAATATGAAAACGGACAGGCGGAAGTCGGCTTGCAGGAGATTGGGATGGGCCATCCGTTCTACGACCTGCAGGGCAGTAACAACCTGGTGATGTTTACAACAGAACGTTACCATGAGTTTCCGATGATTATTAAAGGATACGGAGCTGGTGCTGAGGTAACTGCTGCCGGTGTTTTTGCCGATATTATCCGGGTTTCCAATATCTAAATACCAGTTTGGTTATGAAGTACATTATTGTTTTAGGCGATGGGATGGCCGATGAGCCATTGGCTGACTATGGTGGGAAAACTCCATTGCAGCTGGCCAAAACCCCAATGATTGACCAACTGGCCAAGCGCGGATGCTGCGGACAATTGATTACCGTTCCGGAGCACATGCACCCGGGAAGTGAGATTGCGAACCTGTCGGTGCTGGGCTATGACGTGCCCAGCGTTTATGAGGGGCGCGGAACTTTGGAAGCGGCAAGCATGGGAGTGCAGCTCGAAGAAGGCGATCTGGCCTTACGCTGTAACTTGCTGACGGTTGAAAACGAAACAATCAAGAATCATTCGGCTGGACATATTCCAAGTGAGGAAGCTCACGAATTGATCGATTTTCTGAATGAAAAGTTAGGCTCGGAACGAATCATTTTTCACAAAGGCGTGTCGTACCGGCACGTGTTGGTCATTAAAGGTGGAAAGAAGCAAATGGACTGTACGCCACCCCATGATGTTCCGGGGCAACCTTTCAAAAAACATTTGATAAAAGCCACCGACGAGCAGGCTGACGAAACAGCCGAATTGCTGAATCAGCTTATTGCCCGGTCGATGGAAATTTTGCCAGACCATCCCGTCAATCAAAAACGAAAAGCGGCAGGGAAGGAAATGGCAACAAGCATCTGGCCTTGGTCGCCGGGCTACAAACCTCAAATGCCAACCTTAAACGATTTGTTTGGCATTCAAAAGTCGGCGGTAATTTCCGCGGTCGACCTCATTCAGGGAATTGGCGTGTACGCCGGCATGAAGGTCATTCAGGTTGAAGGAGCCACGGGTTTGTACGACACCAATTACGAAGGAAAAGCCCGGGCAACGATTGATGCCTTGGCTGACCATGATTTGGTGTACCTGCATATTGAAGCCAGTGACGAAGCCGGACACGAAGGTGATGTGGAGCTGAAAACGAAAACAATTGAGTACCTGGATCAACGGGTGGTGAAATACCTGATGGAAGAAACCGCCAAGATGGAAGAGCCGGTAACCATTGCTGTTTTACCCGATCATCCTACGCCTTGTGCCACAACAGTGCATACCAAAGATCCGGTGCCATTTCTAATTTACAAACCGGGAGTTGAAGGCGATCAGGTGGAAACCTATGATGAGTTTAGTGTAAAAGCCGGAAGCTATGGCTTGCTTCGTGGTGCTGAATTTATGCGGGCTTTACTGCAGCAAAAAAGGTAAGCAGCTTCTTAGTTTCAAGTTCCAGGTTTCAAGTTCCAGGTTTCAAGTTCTGGGAATCAAAAAAATTAAAATCGAATGTCTGGTGTCTGACATCTAACATCTAACAAAAATGAATTATTACAGTACCAATAAAACCATTTCAGGAGTATCCCTGAAAGACGCAGTGGTTAAAGGGCTTGCCGATGATAAAGGGCTATTTATGCCCGAGCGGATTGAGCCGTTTCCAACATCTTTTTTTGAAACGATTCACCACCTGACGTTTCAGGAAATCTCGTTTGAAGTGGCCAAGAAATTTTTTGGTGAAGATATTCCGGAAGCTGACCTCAAAGCCCTGGTTGATGATACCCTCAACTTTGACTGCCCGGTGGTTCATGTCAATGATAACATCTATTCGCTGGAGCTGTGGCATGGCCCAACACTTGCGTTTAAAGATGTGGGTGGTCGGTTTATGGCCCGTTTGCTGGCTTATTTCTTAAAAGACAAGCAAGAGAGGGTGAATGTACTGGTGGCGACTTCAGGAGATACCGGAAGTGCTGTTGCCAATGGCTTCTTGGGCGTTCCGGGCATTCATGTGTATGTGTTGTATCCCAAAGGCTTGGTCAGCGATATTCAGGAAAAACAATTTACCACTTTGGGGCAAAACATTACGGCCCTTGAAGTTGAAGGAAATTTTGATGATTGCCAGCGCCTGGTCAAGACGGCCTTTCTGGATGACCAGCTGAAAAACAGCCTGACACTGACATCGGCCAATTCGATCAATGTCGCGCGTTTTCTGCCACAGGCTTTTTACTACTTCAATGCTTATGCGCGCATGCGGCAACGAGGCATGACGGAAGATCTGGTGGTTTCGGTACCCAGTGGCAACTTTGGGAACCTGACAGCTGGTTTGTTTGCCAAAAAAATGGGTTTGCCCATCAAGCGCTTTGTGGCAGCTAATAATGAAAATGACATTGTCTATTCTTATTTGAAGAGCGGAAAATACGAGCCACGGGAATCTGTTGCAACCATTGCGAATGCCATGGATGTGGGTGATCCCAGTAACTTTGCGCGAATCCTGGATTTGTATGATCATTCGCATGCGGCTATTCAGGCTGAAATGCATGGCTACCGCTATTCAAACGAGCAAATTCGGGAAGTGCTGAGTGAGGTTTACCACAAATACGGGTACCTGACCGATCCGCATGGAGCAACAGGCTATAAAGCCCTGGAAGAAGATTTGCTGGATGGCGAAGTGGGAGTGTTCCTGGAAACAGCGCATCCGGCCAAGTTTACCGAAACCGTTGAGCAAATTATCGGTAAAGGAAAAGTTCGTCTGCCCGAAAAACTGGAAGAATTTATGAAGCGCGAAAAACTGTCGGTTGCCATGAGCAAAGACTTTAAGGATTTTCGCAGCTATCTTTTGAAGCAATAGGATCTTAGGGAAAGATTCCTTTGGAAGTGAACAGCTCGTTCTCTTTTGAGCGAAAGGCAATCAGCCAACAGCTAATCCGGTCAGCCCGGAAAGCTGCAAACTGTGAAGCGTTTCAATCAGAGGTAACGGGCTGTTTGTTTACAGTACTGTTGGTAGTCGCTGGTAAAACTGGAAGCCATGTATTTTTCCTCACTAAGGATGATTAAATGGTGAGCGAACAGCGAAAACAGGCTAAAGACAGCTACACCGATGCTTGGCACAAGCAAAAAGCAGGCGGTGAAAAAGAAAAAGAAACTGGTGTACATCGGATTCCGGCTGATGCGGTAAATGCCACTGGTTTGCAAAGCATGGTCTTTGGTGGGCAGCCCCACGCGCGTAAAAATGCTCATGGTATAATAAGCCGGAATAAGCAGTAAGTTACCTGCCAGTAGGAAAATCAGGGCAAGCAATTGCTGAACCTCCGGAATTTCGTTTTGAATAAGCCAGGGGAAATAGCTGAAAAACGAGGATGAAAAACTGGCTGGCAGTAAAATAAACAGTAAGAAGCCTGCGGTGAACTTGGCAGGGTAAAAAAGCCAGCTGTTAATGCTGGGTGTACCCATAGCGCCTTGCCCGTTGCGTAAAAGCTGATAGCCCAAAAAGGCCGTTGCCAGCAGCGGAAAACTGCTTAAACTAGTAAGTGCTAGCTGAAGAATCGACATTAAATTTCTCCTTTGTATTGGTAACCAATTTCGTTAATGATCTTTTCAATCTCGTCCAGGTTGATTTTTGTTCCTTTGACCTGAACTTCTGATGTGTTTTTATTGGCAAAAACTTCGTCCACACCTTCCAGCTTCAACAGGTTGCGGGTCACGCTGGCTTCGCAATGCGAACAAGTCATGCCCTCTACCTTTAGTTTTGTCATATTTACCTGTGGAACTTTTTTGCCTTTCTCAAAACGCTCGTAAAAATAACCAAAAATCAATGAGCCAACCAATAAAACCGAAGAGGAAACCTGCAGCCATTCAGGCAGCATTTCATGCTCACCATGTTCATGAATATGCACAATATGGCTTAGGATCAAGTCTGATGGGATGAGCCAGTTGGTGAGCAGTCCAAACAAAACTGCGCCGCCAATAATGGTTCCCAGGTAAACAAACAGCGATTTGCGACCCATGGTGTTGCCAATTACGGTCATGGTGGCCACATTGGTTGCCGGTCCGGCCATCAGGAAAACCAGTGCGGCTCCCGGCGAAACGCCTTTCATAAGCAATACGGCAGCAATGGGGATGGACCCGGTGGCACACACATACAGCGGAATAGAGGCGGCCAGAATAATGAGGATTTCCAGGATGCCCCAGCCCTGAAAGCGACTGAAAAAGTCGTCGGGAAGAACCACGGAAATCAGCGCAGCAAGCAAAAAGCCGATGATCAGCCATTTGGCAATGTCCTGAAGTAATTCGATAAAGGCGTAGTGAGTGGCTCGCATAAAGGTATTTCCCTGACGAGCCGGTTGCTCATGGCAGCCACAGGCTTCATCCTGACAGCTGGCACCACTGGCCGATCCGCCTTTTTTGCCCATTGCTTCGGTGTCGAGCTTAAAGCCGGCAAAGGGGTTTTTAGGGGCGGCAGGTTTATCTTTCACCAGCCAGTTGGTTAAAATCCCGCCAACAATGCCGGTTACAAAAGCTACGATGGGGCGCAAAAGGGCAAAGGGCCATCCCAGCATGGAGTAGGTGGCAAAGATGGAATCAACGCCGGTTTGGGGTGTCGAAATCAGGAAGGAGTTGGTGGCTCCTTTGGAAGCTCCGTTTCGAAAAAAGGAGATGCCTGTTGGAATCACTCCGCAGGAACACAGGGGCATCGGAATCCCCAGTAACGACGCATTGACCGCTGACTTGGTGTTTGACTGCCCCATGTAACGGGTAACTTTCTCTTCCGGAAAGAATACTTTTAACAAGCCGGCAAACAGCAGGCCCAGAATCAGCCAGGGAGCCATCTCGTTCAGTAAATAAATAACTTCATTCAGGTAGTTTATTATAAAATCAATCATCACGTGTCCTCGATTTATAGTAAAAACAAAATTAGAATTGTTTCGGTTTTAAAAGGAGTTCAGCAGCTAAAAAGTTTAAGGTATTCAGCTATTTATTTTTGTGGAAGTGTTGTGCTTGTTGGGGGGGGCAGGCTGGAGGAAAGAAAAGTGGGAGCAGTATCGGCTTTTGTCTGGCTGATGCTACTCCCACCAATATTTTAAGATGTTTTTTCAACGTAGAGCTGGGCCGATTCCGTGCGGATGACCACAACTTCATCGCCGCGGTCAATCATGCCCAGGCTGGAAACAGCATCGTATATTTTACCATCAATCTTCACTTTTCCCGAAGGGCGTAAAACGGTGTAAGCGGTTCCGGTTTTTCCCACCAAATGAATAAAGCTGGTGTCAACGCCCACAAATCCCTGCTCTTTTTCCTGGGTTGAATGCAGCGACAGGTTTTTAAAGGCTCCCGAGTTGGCGGTAAACAACTTTTTACTGATGACCAGACTGAGCATAAACCCGCCGAACAAGGCCACAATAACCGTGGTGAGGGCCGTCAGGATTTTGTCCGGATGTACGCCGTCAAAGTCGAAGTTGATGTTGTCAATCAGACTCAACACCAGGCCGGTGAAGCTCAGTGTAATTCCGAGTAGTCCGGCCACGCCAAAGCCGGGAATGACAAAGATTTCGAGCGCAATCAGAATAAGTCCGACGATGAAAATCATGATTTCCCAGTTGGCCGCCAATCCTTCGAGGTAGAGTGGGGCGAAATAGGCAAAGGCTGCGGCTAGGGCGATTATCAGTGGGAAACCGATGCCCGGCGTTTGCATTTCAAAATAAATACCGCCTAAAATGGCCATTATGAGTAAGCCGGAAACCATCGGGTTAACCAGGAAACCAATGATTTTCTCGAGGAACGTAGGGCGGTATTCCACCAGTTCATAATCTTTTACTCCGGCCATTTCCAGAACTTCCGGAACACTGTTGGCAATTCCCTGGCAATAGCCGTGTTTCATGGCTTCGCTGGGGGTAAAGGTGAGTACTTTGCCCGTATCGATGATGCCAGGAATGTAAACACGTTCATCCACCATGGCTTCGGCAATCTGAGGATCGCGGAACCAGCGAAAAGTCGTGTCCTGTCCGCTGATAATGGTGTCGCCACCATGCGCTTCGGCTGTGGCCCGCATGGTCGAGCGCATGTACGACTGGTATTTGTCCGGCATTTGTTGCCCGGTTTGATTAACCACGGTGGCCGCGCCAATGGAGCCGCCCCGACGCATGAAAATACTGTCGCAGGCAATGGAGATCAGGGCCCCGGCACTGGCGGCATTGTTGTCAATAAAAACGTATACCGGAATGGGGCTGTTGAGTATTTTGGTACGAATGGAGTCGGCGTCAATCACCGTTCCTCCGTAGGTATTCATGTGGATCAGAAACAAATCCGCCTTCAAACTGTCGGCCTCCTGAAAGGCTTGTTTGGTTTGGCGCCAAGTGGCCGGCATAATGTTCTGCATGATGTTAAGCTTGTAAACCAGCTTCTTCGGGTTTACCCGGGTTGAATCGGTTTCCTGTCCCTGGCTTCCGAATGAAAATGCGAAAAGCAAGATGAGCGTGTAGATGAGGCCTGATCTCATGATTTTAGTTTTTTAGAGCGTTTTTCCAAAGTTAAGTAATTTTCGTTTGCGATGCTTAGGCTTGTTTGTCCTTGCCGGTAAAGGTTGCGCCTGTTAACGGTTTTTTCAGGAAGCCGGATCAACTTTCGGACGGTTTAGCCGGTTGGTTTTGTGGTACTTTGAACAACTTGCTGGTGTCGTAGCCTCGCGCAGCCGCCTTATCAACCAATTGTTGGTAGGTTTTCTCATCCAGCTGTGGGGTGCGGCTTAAAATCCACAAATAGTCGGGAGTGGAACTTCCAATTAAGGCGTACTGGTAATCCTCGTCCAGCTCCAGCACATTGTATGCAGCATAAAAAAACAGGAAAAAGGCCACTTTCAATTGACCGGGCTCATCCGGATTCGGAATTTTGGCTTTACCCACAGCTTCTTTGTAGGGGCCATCCAATGTATTTTTATAACCGGCATTGACGACCTTAATTTTGCCGTCGTCGCGCAGCGAGTAGGTGGCGGTAACGCCCACCAGGTCTTTTTCAAACGAATGCTGAAAGCGTGCAATTTCGTGCCAGGTTCCCAGGTAGCGATCCAAATCCAACTGCTTGACGGTCGATTGATCAATTACGGATTGTTTGGATTGGCAGGAGAAAAACAAGGCGAATAGGACTAAAAAACCAGTTGTTTTGCTTGGCATACGGTTTGTTTTAGGGGTTCTTGATTGTCCTTAAATGTACGTATTTTTTTGTTGGCAAGTGAGGATTTCACGCGAAGTATGGAGCTTATTGAGTAGGTGACTCCAAGTCACCTGCTCAATAAAATGGACACCAGCGGAGGGCTTCACGCTATTCAGTGGATTGCCAGTAAGGCTTCAGTCCAGCCTGCCAGTAAGGGCTTCACTCTAAGTGAAGCCCTTACTAGAAACCCTAACTAGAAAATGTCCAAGTCCGTCGTTTTTAGTTGAAACACCGGACCGACAAGTTCAAACACTCAGCCGGGCAGTTCAAACACCTGGCGGAGTGGTTCAAACACTCAAGCGAGCAGTTCAAACACAAAACCGAGCAGTTCAAACGCGTAACCGACGAGTTCAAACACAAAACCGAGCACTTCAAACACACAGCGGAGCACTTGAAACACAATTCCGAGCGGTTCAAACGCTACTTTTTTGGTCGGCTGAGTATCCGGACCACTTTTTTCGGTGTGCGGACCACTTTTTTTAGTGTTCGGACTGCTTTGGAGAGTCTTCCAAGGCCTTTTTTCGGTGGACAAAGGGCTCGGCCCGATGCACCAGGCGCCCGGTTGGGTATTTTAAGCCAAAGGGAAACTGTTTGAAGGAACAGCTTGATAGGTCAAAGAGTTTCCAGAAGTGAATCCAGTGCTTTTGAGCGTCATTCAACCCCCGGAAGCGGTCTCCAAAGTCCGGGGTAGGGCCGTTAGGCGAATCGGTGCGATTGGGAAAATGCTCCGGCCAGCAGCCGGACGAAGCCAAACAACCAATTGGAGCCCATCATTATGAATATAAAAGGGGAGGGCGAAAGCCCACTGGCAGGCAATTGTTTTATGTTCTTCAGCAGGGGCTTGTTTATTAATGATTTTGAAATCCATTGAAAACAAAGGGCATAGCAAAGACTTAAAACCGCTTATTGCACCTTTGTTCGCGAACAAACAGCCTCCAGGCCCCAAAGCTGCCAATACACGTACTGTTTAGTTAACGAAAAGGCGTATCTTGGCGAGTTGGTGAGAATAAGCCTTAGGAGCTAGGGGGATAAACTGCTACCACGCGATGCAATCGCGCGTTAGCTTGGGGTACAAATATGCCCGCATATATTTACTTTTGAGCTATTTCAATAAGCAACTAATACTGAATAAATACTAATATCAATATGTATCAAACACATGAAGTCTTTGGAGTTTCGAATGAAATGATTGCAACTTACATTGAAAGACCAGATGTTGATGAATTGTTTGTTAAAGGTCTTGAGAAAAACAAACATATAGTCATCTATGGGGCTTCAAAGCAGGGGAAGACTGCATTGACAGCTAAGCACCTAGAAGAAAAGGATTACATTAAAGTTAATTGCTCGCCCGCATCAACAATTCAAGACTTATATAGTTCAATAGTCAGACAATTGAATATTGAAATTATTGAATCAAGAGAAGTGTCGCAAGAAGTTGGTGGAGAGATAAAAGTAGGTATTAAAGCGAAAGTTAAAATACCATTTTGGGGCTCAGGAGAAGCAAATGTTGAAGGAAAGGGAGTAACTAAAAAAAGAGACACGTCATTATATAAAGTTGTCGATTATAATCTATTCTTAGCTCAGGATTTATCTGAATTACTGAGGGCAATTGATTTTGACAAAAAGATCATTGTAGAGAATTTTCATTATCTAACAGAAGATAACCAGAAATTACTTGCAATAGATTTACGAATCTTTGATGATTACAAAATTCAATTCATTGTATTAGGAATATGGAGAGAAAAAAACAGACTAATTCAATTCAATGGTGATTTAGTTGATAGGCTGATTGAGATACCCGTTGAGCCTTGGGAAAGACAGCATTTAGAAGAAATTGTTAAAGAGGGTTTGCCTTTACTTAATGTAAGCTTTGAAAATGTTTTTGAAAAGCTTGTTGAAACATGCTTTGATAGTGTCGGAGTTTTCCAAGAATTATGCAAAGAGTCCTGCTATTCTGCAGGCATTAAGCAAACAGCTAAAGAAACAGTAAATATAAAATCTGAAAACATTCAGCAAGCGATTGAAAAAAAGCTTAGCGACTATTCAAGTAGACATATCCGTTGTTTGGAAGCATTTGTAGAACAGAAAGCCAAAAGTTCAGATGAAATTCCTTTGTATATTCCATATTATTTTATAAAAATATTGTTTAACGAGGAGTTTGAAGACATTACAAATGGTTTAAAACGTAGAGTTATTCAGGAGAAAATAAAAGCAGTCCATCATAGACCAGAGGATGTGAGACCTTCAGATATGGGGTATTTCTTACAAACTCTTGTTTCAAACCAGATTAAAAAATCAATTTCTCCACCGATTTTTGATTATGACATTGGAACTTCTTCTGTCAAGATTATTGATTCAACTTTTTACTTTTTTTTAAAAAATTGCGATAAAGAGGAAGTTTGGGAGTACATCCCAGTTCCTATTGGATTGTAAGGACCCCCTCCGCAAACACGGATTTGTAATCCCTGCCTTGGCTGGAATTTCTAAATAAAAACCTAAAAAATTAACTTATGACTATTATGCCTTTCCTTCCGATTATCGTTACTGCGATTGTTTATTTGTCCCTAATTGTTGGGATCCTTTATTTGATTTACCGCTGGGTGAGTAAGTTTATTGCCTTAAGAGAAGAGCAAAATGACTTGTTGCGGGAAATTATCAATAAATTGGAATCGAAATAAACAAGCAGCCCCCGCTGGCGCGGATTTGTAATCCGTGCCAGCGGTTGAGTTAATCAATAAAAAAACACGAACGAAACCCAATGCAGCTACTAAAAAGCCTTTTGCTAACCGGCTTTATGCTGGTTCTTAGTTTCAATGCTTTTGCACAACCTGCAAGCAAAAACTGGATGCTCTCGGTGGAGGGCAATTACTACAAATCGAAATCGAGTGAATCGAATCCCGGTTTTCAATTCAAGACCAATGAAAAGGAATGGCACCTTTCGATTAACGCTGAACGTTTCGTAACTGATCGTTTTTCTGTTGGTTTGGGCTTGGCACGCTACCATGAGAAAGCAGAAGAGAATACAACACAATTAGTGGTTGAAGCAACAGAAACGACGCTATATGGAACCTTCGTTGAGGCTGAAGCTACTCACTGGCAGCCGCGGATTTTCTGTAAATATTATTGGCCGGTGATCGGGCAGTTTTACCTGGTTCCTCGGTTTTCGGGAAGTTACGGAAGAGCCAAGGCCAATGCCTCGGTGCTCAGCAGCAGCAAAGTGTACCTTGATCCTGCCGATGGTTTATCCGAGATTGGGCCTGGCACGCAAACAAGCTGGGAAGGAAGTGTAAAGGGAAATCTGTTTAGCCTGGAGTTGGCGCCGGAACTGGCTTACTTTTTCGGCAAACGTTGGGGCCTCTCTGCATGTTTGGGCGGATTGCGTTATGACCAATTTGGCGGAGAACTGGATGTCTCGGATTGGACATTTAGTTTCAAACGTCAATATTGGAAACTGGGTGTGAACTTTCGGTTTTAATCCGTTCTACAACATGTACCAGTCTTTAACGCCAGGGTTAAACTAAAAACCAATAGCCTATGCAAACCCTATTTAAACTTACACTACACAAAATAATAATCGGGTAATTGGAGTATCACTTGGATATATTATCAATAAATAAAAAACAATCAGTAACAAATTCAACCTCAATTATGAAAACAATCACCACCCTTATGTGCTTCATTTTTATGAGCAGTTTATGCTTGGCGCAAGAGTCAGGAGATGCCAAGGCACCCGGCAAAATCGGAATTAGCTATTCTTCTTTTGGAACGAATGATGTTATTCGCTTCCAGGATTTGGATGGTGCAGGCAGTTATGACAGTGATCACTTTTTTACGCTCGGGCTTACTTATCTCCACCCAATTAAAAATGGGCTGTTTTTGGAAACCGGGTTCGAATATTCCGAACACACCCTTGTGGTGAATCCTAATTTGCCACCCGATATGGACGGTGAATCGTACCAAACGGACCTCACCCTGATCAATATTCCGATCACCCTTCGGACTAACTTTTGGAATTATTTCTTTCTGAATGGCGGTTTAATTCTTGATATTGACGCCTCCAGCCAAAGCAAAATTGATTCGCAAACGGGGATTGGCGGACTTCTCGGAATTGGGGCTAACTATGATTTTAAATGTGGCGCTTCAATTTTTGTAAATCCTTATTTCAAGGCTCATTCATTGATCTCTTTTTCGGGTGAAAGGTATGCGCAACGCTTGATGGAATCGGGCATTCGAATTGGGCTGACCTACGATCTGGGGAAATAAAAAGGTACTTGCAGACTTTTCTGTCAGCTAAGCTTTCACTGGCGCGGCTTTGTAATCCGTGCCCTGTCTGGAGGCTCAGGAATTGAAGCTGCCCTGATTTTTTGTTCGAAAACAGTGGATGAAGTCCTAAAATAGGCGTTCTTTGTCATCTGTATATTAACCTAAAAAAACACCATGAATTACCGATTTCAGAACTATCTGTTACTTGCCTTATTGGTCTTTGTTGTTTCCTGCACCGGAAAAAAGCAGCAGCCCTTTTCGTTTGTTCAGCTAACCGACACCCAGCTGGGGTTTTACGCGGAGGGCTATGAGCAGGATGTAGAAAAATTTAAACAGGCAGTCACGCAAATCAATGCGCTCAATCCGGACTTTGTCGTGATCTGCGGCGACTTGGTCAATATGGCCAACGACAGTTCTTTTTCCGATTTTAAAGGAGTTATGGCTGGTTTTACAATGCCCTGCTATGTGGCTGCCGGAAACCATGACGTGGGAAACACGCCCACCAGCGCAAGCCTGAGTTATTACCGGGAAACGATTGGAAAAGATTATTTCGAATTTGAGAACAAAGGCTATTCATTTATTGTCACCAATTCGCAATTGTGGAAAGCAAATGTGGAAGATGAATCCGACAAGCATGACCTTTGGTTTAAAGAAACACTGAAAGAACAAGGCCTTAAAAAGCAACCGGTGGTGGTTATCGGGCATTATCCTTTGTACACCAAAACGCCCGAAGAAGAGGAGGCTTATTTTAATTTTCCGTTAGATAAAAGGCAGGAGTTGCTAACGTTATTTCAGCAAAACAACGTTCGTGCTTACCTGTCGGGGCACACCCACCAGTTAACTATTAACCAGTACGACAATATTCAATTGGTGAGTAGTGAAACAACCAGCGTAAATTTTGATAAACGACCTTTCGGGTTCAGGCTTTGGCAGGCTACGCCCGATACCTTAACACAACGTTTTGTGCCCTTGGATGCTGAACTTGCGCAATAAGACAGGCCGGCCGATCCTTTACTTAATTGGCTTGGGGAAAGCTTCCATTTTTCAGAGAAGATTAAAAAGGAGCTGTTTTAAAATAACATGAGGTGAGTCGTGCGTAATCAAACCAAGTTTGAGTTTTAGCGCAAGACTCACCTCATTGCTTGTTGCCCTTATGCCAATCAGGCTTAAGGGGTGGGGTGGAGCTTATTCCACGATAATTTCATCAATAAAAATAAATACGCCCTGGTTTTTTACCCTTTGGTAAGGAGCTTTCACCCGAATGTACTGGCATTCGATGGGGTCAAAATTCAGAACAAAGGTTTCTGTTTGAATATCGGGCGTTTTCGGAATGGTTGCTCCTCGTTTATTCTCCCAGGTTTTTAGTGTTTTGAAGTTTTTTCCGTCGGTTGATACGGCTACTTCCATGCCTGCCGGGAAATAAATGCCGGCTCCGGTTTCTTCAATACAGCTCATGGCTACTTTCGAAATGGTAGCGGCTTCTTTCAGGTTGATGGTGGCCGAAAAGTCGCGGCTTAAAATACCCAGCCATTTACCATTGCCCCATTTATCGCCGCCAAAGTCGGCATCCACCAAGGTGTAACCACCCTGCGCTTTGTAATTGCCATAAGGCTCAGAATCCAGCGTAACATCGGCCCCGCACGCCTTGTGCAAAATAGCGTTCTTGGTTTCTGTGCTTACCATTTTGTTGCCATCTTTTAAGGCAATGGCTTTTACCGGCGTTGATTGTTCAAGCGTAAAAGGTTGCGTGTAGTGGATGGCTGTTTGCTGATCTGGTTCAGAGCCATCAAGGGTGTAATAAATTTCCGCATGGAGCTCAGTCTCCAGTTCAACGTTTAGCTTTTTGGATTCTTTATCCAACTGAAACTTAATCTCCGGACGGTAGGCACTGGGCGCATAGTTGACATCCATGGCGCTGTAGCGTTCGATCATCCGGTCCATTTTGTTCCGAAACTGTGTCCAGTCTTTCTTGTTTGGAGCTTGCCAGGCAATTTCCGCTAAGGCGGCAATCCGTGGGAACAACATATATTCCACTTGGTTTTCATCCGGCATGTATTCGGTCCAGAGATTGGCCTGAACGCCTAATATCCGGGCCCGGGTTTCGGCATCGGCTTCCGCAGGGATCGGTTCGTAGTTATACACTTTCTTTAGCGGCGCATAACCCCCAAATGCTTTGGGCTCGTTTTTGCTTAAGCTTTGGTAATGGTCAAAATATAAGATTGAACCGGTTGTGAGAACCGTGGGGTGTCCTTTTTCTAAGCTGGCAGTAACACCGGCTTCTCCTCCCCAGTACATAATGGTGGCCGATGGCGATAATTCCCCTTCCAAAATTTCATGCCAGCCAATCAATTTCCGACCTTTCGATTTGAGGTATTCATCAAAGTGGTTGACAAAATGACTTTGAAGTTCGTGAGGGGTGTAACCGTTTTTCTTCATCGTGGCCTGACATTGGGCACAGGCCTCCCAGTTACTTTTGCCAACCTCATCGCCTCCAATATGGATGTATTCTGAAGGGAATAATTCGAGCACTTCATCCAGGACATCTTCCAGTAGTTGGTAACTATCCTGATTGCTGGCACAGTAAACGCCAATGTTTTTAAGGCTTTTGCCGTGTTTGTCCTTGCAAAGTAAATCGGGGTAGCATTGCATAACAACTTCCGAGTGGCCGGGCAACTCAATCTCGGGCAATACGGTAATCTGTCTTTCTTTGGCGTAGGCTACAAGCTCTTTAATTTCTTCTTGCGTATAGTAGCCGCCGTATTTGGGCCTTGAATCTCCGGCTTTCCAAACTTCATAGTCTTGCCAGGGTTTTTTACCCTCTTTTACAACCCGCCAGGCGCCGATATCGGTTAGTTCCGGATGCGATTTTATTTCAATCCGCCAGCCAATGCCGTCAACCAAATGCCAGTGAAATACATTCAATTTATGCATGGCTAGGTAATCGACGTACTCTTTTACAAAATCCAGAGGCATAAAATGCCGGGAAACATCAAGGTGTACACCACGCCAGCCAAAACGAGGACTGTCGATGATGTTGGCAGCAGGCACAGCCAATTGTTGAAGTGGCTGTTGCTCCAGTTCTTCCGGAAGCAGTTGGCGTAGGGTTTGCACCGCATAAAATAATCCCTGAGGACCGGCCGAGCGGATTCCAATTTTATTTTTAGCGATTTGAAGCTGGTAGCCTTCCTGGCTTAAGGAGTCAAGTCCGGCGTCGTATTCAAAAACAACGACTGACTTTGGTTGGCTGTTTTGGTCCCAAACAACCGCTAATTCTTTATGAAGAATTTCCTGCAACAGGCTTACGGCAGGCAGCATGGTCGAGTCGTTGATAACGATGGTTGTTTTCTCCTTGAAAACAAAAGCTGGCTGATCTTCGGTTTGTATCGATAACGGTTCAGGAATAACCTGAATCGGTTGAGTTTTGATCTCTTTTTGGCAACTATACAGAAGAAGTATAAATGCAACGAAAACGAAAGGTTTTGTAGTAATCATAGTCGTATCTTAATCATGTGAATTTATAGACTGAAGTTCTTTTGGCACAAAAGAATGGAATTTATTTCAAATTTGGAAACTCCGAAAATGTGCTTGTTCTTGGCATCCTGTTGACCAGAACGGCAAAAGTTGAATCGATAATTCGTGTCCGGCTACTGACCGAATGAGTCGAAGTTGTCCGATAGTTAATACTTTCAAGGCTTTTCTGATAAAGACGGACGCAGGGAAAACAACTACTTAAAGTTGATTTAGGAGCTGTCCGTCCCAAAAACGAAATTCAGAAGTTGCTTTCTGGCTCAGGATGGCTATTTTTGTTTGCTTCACTTCAGAATAGAATACCGATATGCAGAAAAAAGAACGTTATCAGCGTGTGATTGACTATTTTCAGAAAGCCATGCCCATTGCCGAAACGGAGTTGGACTATGGCAATCCTTACGAGTTGTTGGTGGCCGTAATTTTGTCGGCACAGTGTACCGATAAACGGGTGAACCAGATTACCCCGGAACTGTTTAAGCGGTTTCCAAAGCCGGAATTGATGGCCGAGGTGGAAGCAGCCGAGGTATTTGAGTACATTCGCTCATGTTCGTATCCCAACAACAAAGCCAAGCATTTGGTGGGAATGGCAAAGATGCTGGTCAATGATTTTAAGGGCGTTGTTCCTGATGATATCACAGAACTGCAGAAACTGCCGGGCGTGGGACGAAAAACTGCCAACGTAATTGCTTCGGTAGTTTATGAAAAACCGGCTTTTGCGGTGGATACGCATGTGTTTCGGGTAGCCAACCGAATTGGCTTGACCACCAACTCCAAGTCGCCCCTGCAAACGGAGCGCGAGTTGATGAAGTATTTCCCGGAAGAAATTGTGCCTTTAGCGCATCATTGGCTCATTTTGCACGGACGATACACTTGTTTGGCACGAAGCCCGAAGTGTGGCAAGTGCGGGTTAACCGAAGTTTGTAAGCACTATGAGAAGCTTCAGAAATCAAAGCAGAATGAATAGGAACGCTCTTTTCCTTATTGTTAAGAATTAAGTTGGGGAGTTGTACTTATTTAGTACAATTATAAATAGATTTTTGAGGTATATTAATTTCAAATTATCTCTTAGTTTTGCAGCATTAATTTTAGTAATCAATTACTTTGTTTTTATAGCAAACTTTGTACTTTTGCTTGTATTCTCTAACTTATTAAAAAAGAAGTGTTATGGCTTATGTAATTTCAGATGAGTGCATTGCATGCGGAACTTGTATCGATGAGTGCCCAGTAGACGCAATCGCAGAAGGTGATATCTATACAATTGACGCAGATTTGTGTACTGATTGTGGCTCATGTGCCGAGGTATGCCCGGTTGATGCAATTTCGATTGCCGAATAATCGGACAGCATAAAATTAGTAGCCCGTTATCGTTTGATAGCGGGCTTTTTTTTGCGCTTTGAAATTGGGGTTAGCCCGTTTTTTCAACCTGAAAAAGGGGCTAAACTCATTTATTAAATCAAGGCGTCGTAAAGTATTTCTATCGGATGCATGGCTTCGCGTCCGGTTCCTTCAGCAATATGATGACGGCAGGATGTGCCGGGAGCAGCAATCAGCTCGTCGGACTGGGCTTCGCGCACAGCAGGAAACAAGACCAGTTCTCCAATTTTCTGGCTGAGTTCGTAATGCTCCTTTTCATATCCAAACGAGCCGGCCATGCCGCAACAGCCGCTGGCAATTTCGCTAACGGCATAGTTGGCGGGTATTTCCAGCATCTTCTTTGTACTGGTAGTTGAGGCCACTGCTTTTTGTTGGCAGTGTCCGTGCAGTTTTACCTGTTTTTTCTCCGGGGTAAACAGTTCCGGATTGATGTGTCCTTTTTCAAATTCAGCAGCAATAAACTCATCCAGCATGAAGGTGTTTTGGGCCAGCGCTTTGGCTTTTGGTTGTAATTCTTTGGTCACCAGTTCCGGATACTCGTCTCTGAAAGCCAGGATGGCAGAAGGCTCAATACCCAGAAGAGGTGTTTGTTCAGTCACGAGTTGATGAAGCAGTTCAACATTTTTACAGGCAATTTTCTGAGCCGTTTTTACCAAACCTTTTGAAAGGAACGTTCGTCCGCTTTCACGGTGCGTGGGAATGGCGACTTCATAACCCAGTTTATTCAGCAATAAAATGGCTTTTACTCCAATGTGGCTTTCGTTGTCGTTGGTAAATTCGTCGGCAAACAGGTAAACCTTGCCTTTGGCTGAGCCATTGAGTTGAATCGGTTTTTTGTACCACTGGCGCAGGCTGAGTTTCGACAGTTTAGGAACCTGCCGTTCGGGAGCAAAACCTACCAGTTTTTTAAAGGTGGTGGTGCCTGTTAACCAGTTGCTCAAGGGAAGGGCCAAACGGGCGAGTCGGTTCAGTCGGGGAAGATAGGCAATAAGCCATGATCGAAACGGAATGCCATGACTTTCATAGTAGTGCTGCAGGAATTCGGCTTTTAACTTCGCCATATCGACACTGGACGGACATTCGGACTTGCAGGCCTTGCATGAGATACACAAATCAAGCACTTCCTTTATTTCTTCATGGTCAAAAGGATTGGCCTTTTCGGACCGGGTTAAAAATTCGCGGAGGATATTGGCTCGCCCACGCGTCGTTTTATCTTCGTCTTTGGTGGCCATAAACGTTGGACACATGCTGCCGCCAATGGCCACACTCTTGCGGCAATCGCCCGACCCATTGCATTTTTCCACGGCCCGTAACAGTCCTTTTTGTTCCGAAAAGTCAAAGGTGGTTTCCAGCTTACGGGTTTCACCAAGCAAAAAGCGTAAGTTCTCGGTAATCGGAGGGGTGTCCACAATTTTTCCCGGGTTCAGAATCTGATGCGGATCCCAGGTTTGTTTCAATTCTTTGATCAGTTGGTAGTTGTGTTCGCCCAGCATGAAAGGAATGAATTCCCCCCTGAGCCGGCCATCGCCATGCTCCCCGCTTAATGATCCTTTGTATTTTTTGACCAGAGCTGCTATTTCGCGGGCAATGGTATGATAAAGCTGGACGTCAGCCTCTTCTTTTAAATTCAGAAGTGGGCGCAGGTGAATTTCGCCTGTGGCAATGTGTGCGTACTTCACACAACTTAGCCCGTAATTGGCCAGAATTTCGTCGAATTCACGCATATAGTCCGGCAGGTATTCGGGTGCAACGGCTGTATCTTCAATCACGGTTACGCTGCGTTTGTCGCCCGGAATGTTGGAGAGCAAACCCAGTCCGGCTGTGCGCAGTGCCCACACGCGTTTGATGTTGTCGGCTCCCTGAACCAGCGGGAAATGGTAGCCAAGCTTAGCCGAGCGAAAATCCGCTTCCAGCTGCTCGGCAATTGCATGAATTTCAGCTTCTGTTTCCCGGGCAAATTCAATCATCAGCATGGCTTTCGGATCGCCCTGAATGAAAAAGCGGTTTTTGCGCTGCTCAATATTTCCTTTGGTGCAATTCATAATGATGTCATCCATTAATTCAATAGCACCCGGATTGTGTCTCAGGGCAATCAGGTTGCCCTGGTAGGCTTCCTGCAGGCTGCTGAAATGAGCGCAAACCAACCCTTTGTGTTTGGGCGGAAGCGGAATAAGGTTGAGCTTTAGCCGGGTGGAGAAGGCCAGTGTTCCTTCACTTCCGGCCAGTAACTTACAGAGGTTTATTTGTTCGCCATTGCCGGTAAACGGATCGGTTTCAAGAAGCACATCCAGGGCATAGCCATTGTTGCGGCGCTTTACTTTTGGGTCAGGGTATTCTTTTCGGATGTTTTCCTGGTTGACCGGATTGGACAGAATGGTGTTGATGTTTTGGTAAATCCGGGTTTCCAGACTTTCAGGATTGTCGGCACATTTCGCCTGAAATTCCTCGGTGCTTAATGCTTTAAAAAGAACGGAGGAGCCATCGGCCAGCAAACAGTCCGCTTCCAGAATGTGATCGCGGGCACTGCCGTAAATGAGCGAATGCAGTCCGCAGGAATTGTTGCCCACCATGCCACCAATACAGCAGCGGTTGGCTGTTGAGGTTTCCGGTCCGTATTGCAAGCCATGAGGTGCCAGGTATTGGTTGAGTTCAGTCAGGTTAACGCCCGGTTCAACGATAACCCATTTTTCCCCGACATTCAATTCAAGGATTTTATTCAGGTATTTTGAAATATCCACAACAATCCCTTTTCCTACCACCTGGCCGGCTAGTGAGGTGCCTCCTGCGCGCGGAATGACCGACGTTTGATGCTTGTGAGCAAAAGCAATAATTTTCTGAAGGTCGGCCTTCGACTTGGGCTTGCATACTGCCTGTGGGATTTCCCGGTACGAAGAAGCATCGGTTGCGTATATGATGCGTTGAACGTTGTTGGTATAGATTTCTCCTTCCAGGCTTTGCTTGAGCGGGTAAAACAGATCGGATTCCTTCATGGCTGATTGGTGTTTGTAAACGAACAAAAATATCAATTTATTTGGTGAGTTGAAGCCTTGCTTTCATGTTTTAGAAAAGCAGGATCATTCGTATTTTCCCTTCGATTATTTCCAGGTAGAATCAACTGGGAAAATCCGTGCAATCGATTGTCTGATTTTCGTTTGCAGCTTAAAAACAATGGGTTCAAAAAATGACGATTTCAGAAGATTAACAAATAATTATCCTTGCCAAGGGATTTAGACAGGTTATTTTCGCTACTTTTGCATTTTGAATCTTTTACTCAAAAGTTAGAAATCTTAACCCTTAAGCCGAAACCATCGTACCAGTTAATCAGGCACTGGTTGAAAGGGTGTGTGAAAGATCAAAAGTATATCAGAAAACAACTTGCTTGTTTGTCGGTTTCTGCCCTTTGACAGGAAAAGCATGGCAAGCAGATATTAATAAATCAGATAAGTTTTTTTCGAATGAAATTACTTGAACGTGTTATTAAGAACTCTCAGAGTTATCAAAAACGGATTGTTCTTCCGGAAGGAACAGAACCACGCACTTTGAGAGCCACAGAAATCATTTTAAATGAAAATATTGCCCGGATCATCCTTTTGGGAAATCCGGTAGAAATTATGCAGGCAGCCGAAGAGTGTGGCGTAAACATCAAGGGGGCTGTTGTAGTTGATCCAAAAACTGATGATCGTCGGTCGCACTACGCTGACATGATGGTTGAAATCAGAAAATCAAAAGGGCTGAGCAAGGAAAAAGCATTGGAAATGTTGAATGATCCTTTGGTATTTGCTCCTATGATGATTAAAAATGGCGATGCTGACGGTGAAATTGCCGGAGCCGTTAATTCAACAGGCGACGTTTTGCGTCCCGCTTTTCAGTTTGTAAAAACTTCACCCGGGGTAAGTGTCGTTTCAGGCGCTTTCCTGATGTTTGTGAATGATCCTCACTTTGGACATGACGGAATTTTGGTATTTGCCGACTGTGCTGTTATGCCCGATCCGAATGAGCGTGAATTAGCTGAAATTGCTGTAACAACAGCCAAAACAGCCAAAGCCATTGTAGGTATGGAACCCCGCGTGGCCATGCTGAGCTTTTCAACCAAAGGAAGTGCCCAGCACGAGCGGGTAAACAAGGTTGTAGAAGCGACAAAGATTGCCAAGGAAATGGCTCCTGAATTGAAAATTGACGGCGAACTGCAGCTTGATGCAGCTTTGATGCCTGATGTAGCCCGGTTGAAAGCGCCTGAAAGCGAAGTGGCCGGACGTGCAAACATATTGGTGTTCCCAGGATTGGAAGCTGCCAATATTGGCTATAAATTAGTACAACGACTGGGAAAAGCGGAAGCAATTGGGCCGGTTCTGCAAGGAATGGCAGCTCCAATTAACGACTTGTCCAGAGGTTGTTCGGTAAGTGATATTGTTAATATGGTAGCGATTACCTCTAATCAGGCAGCTACCTCGTTCGAATAAATTTAGTTGCAAATGGCTAGTGAAGTTATTTATGAACCAATTGAAGAATTTGGTTTAATTAAGAAACAAGTTTCAAAGGCGCTTTTCTCTAAAATCGGCTTGGTAGGCTGTGGACTCGTAGGACAAAACATTGCCCGCGTGGCCAGCTACTATGGCATTGAAGTGGTTTTTATTGAAGTAAGCGAAGACAAGATTAGGGAAGCCTACCGGAATATTGAAAAAATTCTGGATAACCGGATTGAACACTGGGGCTTGACGCAAGGTGAAAAAAGAGCCATCCTTTCGCGAATCAAAGGTTCGTTGGATTACAAGGATTTGGCCGGTTGTGATTTTGTGGTGGAAGCCATCCGTGCGGTTAACCGTGGCGGAAAAATCAAAGAACGGAAGAAAATCTTCCAGAAGATTGAAGAAGTGGTCGACCGCGATTGCATTATCGCAACGAACTCGACCACAATCATCATTACCGAACTGTCGTCGGAAATGAAATATAAAGATCGCTGCATCAGCTTTCATTTTTCTGTTTCGTCGCGCGAATCGCGGATCATGGAAGTTGTCAAAGGACTTTATACGTCTGAAGAATCTTATGCCAAAGTTTGTCAGTTTGTCAAACTCATCAACCGGACAATTATACCCGTTGAAGAGTCTGCAGGGCTGGTAAGCGTTCGTCTTTTTGTGGTTTTACTCAATGAAGCTTGTGAAATCCTGATGGAAGGGATAGCCACGATGGAAGATATTGATACCACAATGAAAATTGGGCAGGGAATGAGATTGGGGCCATTTGAATTGGCTGATAAAATGGGCTTGGACAAAATTGTCCGCTGGATGGAAAACATCTATGCTGAGTTTGGTGACGTACATTTTAAACCGTCTCCATTTATTAAGCGCTTGGTACGTGCCAAGCAACTGGGCGTTTCTACAGGAAAAGGTTTCTATGAATATGATGAAGATGGAAACCGGATCTCAAACAGCGCAAACATTTGTTAAAAAACAATCTCAACGAAAATTTTGAAGGAATGATAATTCTGGTATTAAACTGCGGTAGCAGTTCCATAAAATATCAACTTTTCAATATGGATGGCCAGCAAGTGGTTGCCAAAGGAGGAGTTGAAAAGCTGGGCATGAAAGGCTCATTTTTAAAGCATCAACATGCCGATGGGCGAAAAATTGTTTTCGAAGGTGAAATTTTAGACCACAAAAGTGGTGTGGAATATATTCTTGGGGTACTAACCAGTGCAAAATATGGTTGCCTGAAGAGCCTGGAGGAAATTGATGCAGTTGGTCACCGGGTCGTTCACGGGGGGGAATATTTTCACTCCAGTGAGTTGATTACGGACGAAGTTATTGACGCATTGGTAAAATGTACAGATTTGGCTCCTTTGCATAACCCACCAAACCTAAAAGGAATTCGGGCAATGGAAGAGCTGATTCCCGGAATCCCACAAGTGGGGGTTTTCGATACGGCATTCCACCAAACCATGGAGCCTAAATCATACATGTACGGCATCCCTTACGTGTTGTACGAGAAGTATGGTATCCGCCGCTACGGTTTTCACGGAACCAGTCACCGTTACGTGACCAAACGGGCCTGTGAAATCCTGGGACGCGATTACGAAACACAGAAAATTATCTCGTGTCACTTGGGTAATGGAGCATCAATTGCTGCCATCAAAAATGGTAAGTCTTTTGACACCAGCATGGGATTCACTCCGCTTGAAGGTCTGGTGATGGGAACCCGTTCCGGAGACCTCGATATTGGTGTGGTCACCTATATCATGGAGAAAGAAGAACTGGGCATCAAATCAGCCAATACGCTGTTCAATAAGCACAGCGGAATGTTGGGCTTGTCGGGCGTTTCGTCTGATATGCGCGAAATTGAGGATGCTAGAGACAAAGGCAACGAGCGGGCCTCTGTGGCACTTGATATTTACGATTATCGGGTGAAGAAATACATTGGCTCTTACATTGCTGCCATGGGTGGCGTTGATATCCTGATCTTTACCGGTGGAATTGGTGAGAATGGAGATACGACCCGTTCAGGAGCTGCTGGTGGATTAGAGTGCATGGGAATCCATTTGGATGATGAAAAAAATAACGGACTTCGCTCAAAAGAAGCAGTTATTAGTACGGATGATTCACCTGTAAAAGTAATGGTTGTTCCAACCGATGAAGAATTAATGATTGCTTTGGATACTGAAGTGAAAGTGAAGGAACTTGTGAAATCGTAAGTTTTTTAGGCTTGAATATCAGAATCCGAAAGTTCAGGATTTAAAATATTATCCGATTGACATCCGATGCAGCAATGTGTCGGATGTTTTGTTTTTCAGGGGTTTAAAAACATTTTTTTTAGATTGACATTTGTTCTGTAAATTCAACTGTTCTTAGTCTATATTTACCTCATATAAGCCGAACAAATGAATGTAAAACACTTAACGGAACTGTTGCTTTTAGCAAAAAATCAGCCAACTCAACGGATGGTTATCGTCAACGGAGTGGATAAGCACAGCCTTGAAGCGGCCGAACACGCCCGAAAACATGGAATTGTAGATGTCCTGGTTACCGGCGATAAGAAACGGATTGAAACAACCTGCCAGGAACTGGGAATTGACATTGGCAATTTTGAAATCATTGATGCTTCTTCCGAGGAAGAGGCTGCTCTGAAAGCGGTTCAGTTGATTCAGTCCGGAAAGGCTGATTTGGTTATGAAAGGCCTGATTAGTACCGATAAGTACATGCGTGCTATTCTGAATAAGCAGTTTGCCCTGGTTGAACCGGGAGGCTTGTTGACTCATGTTACGCTGATCGACAATAAGTCGTATCACAAATTGTTAATTGTTACTGATGTGGCTATTATTCCTTTTCCAAACCTGCAACAGAAAGAGGTTATGATTCGTTACCTGGTTCAGGTGGCGCGTAAGCTAGGAATCGATCAGCCTAAAGTAGCTTTAATTGCACCCACAGAGCAAGTTATTGAATCGATCCCGGCATGTGCTGATGCGGCAAAATTGAAGCAAATGGGGGCGGATGGACATTTCCCCGGAGCATTTGTTGATGGCCCCATGGCTTTGGATGTAGCTATCGATCAGGAGTCGGCCACCATAAAAGGAATGCATTCCGAAACGGCCGGCGATGCCGATTGTTTACTTTTTCCGAACATTGATGCCGGCAATGTGTTTTACAAAACCAATACCAAGCTGTGTCAGGCGGAGCAGGCTGCAGTTGTTGTGGGGGCGAAGGTTCCGGTTGTTTTGTCGTCGCGTGGCGACAGCACACAAATAAAATTGAATTCCATTGCTTTGGCTGCATTAATGAGTCATTAAAACTATGAATGAATACCGAATTTTAGCGATCAATCCAGGATCAACCTCTACCAAGTTTGCTGTTTATTACAACGACGAATGCAAATTGAATAAAACCTTGCGGCATTCCATCGATGAATTGTCCAGTTATAAAAGCATTTTAAAGCAATTTGATTACCGCAAAGGGATGATTATTGATGCCTTGGTGGAAGAAGGGTTTGAGGTGGATAGTCTAAAGTACATCATTGGTCGGGGTGGCTTGACTTACCCGCTGGAATCGGGGGTGTATTTGGTCAATAATGAAATGCTGAAACATGCCAGTGATGGCGTTTATGGACAGCATGCCAGTAATTTGGGGCCGCTAATTGCTGATTTTATTGCCAACCAAATTCCGGGAGCCAAAGCTTTTATAGCCGATCCGGTGGTAACCGATGAGTTGGATGAAATTGCCCGGATTACCGGTCATCCCCAGTTTGAAAAACGATCAATTTTTCATGCACTTAACCAAAAGGCAACGGCTCGCCAACATGCTAAAAAACTTGGTGTTCCCTACGAAAGCCTGAACCTGATTGTTGCGCATTTAGGCGGTGGAATTTCGGTAGGCGCCCATAAAAAAGGTCGGGTTGTTGATGTCAATAATGGGCTGGACGGTGATGGTCCTTTTAGCCCCGAACGTAGTGGAGGCTTGCCCACCGGCCAAATTATCGACTGGTGTTTTGAGAGTGGCAGAAGCAAAGCCGACATTCGACGAATGGTGGTTGGCGAAGGGGGTTATGTGGCTTATTTGAAGACCAATGATGCCCGTGATGTGGAAGAAATGGCCCGACAGGGAAATGAAAAGGCACGGCTTATTCAGGATGCTATGGCCTACCAGGTGGCGAAATCCATTGGCGAAATGGCAGTGGTGTTGGAAGGCCAGGTTGATGGCGTGCTGCTTACCGGAGGTGTGGCTTATAGTGAGTACATCACTTCTTTTATCAAAACAAAGGTTGAATTTTTGGCCCCTGTTTATGTGTATCCGGGGGAAGATGAGCTGGAAGCCTTGGCAAAAAATGCCTTGCGGGTTGCTCGCCAGGAAACGCAGGCAAAAACCTATCAACCCAAAATACGTTAGGCAAAAACCTTTGCGGATCAGGCAACAGCATCTTCATTTGTAAAACTTGCTATTCAAACTTGTTTTATAGGCAGCTGTCCCCAAAGTCACTTTAGTATAAAAAAACGTCAGCGTGAGTGGATCGAAATGAGCTGTTATTCAGAGGAGTGATTTAGTTATTTCTCATTCGGAATGACGAAGAATTATACCCTCAAGACTGCTTCTTTTCTCTTTCCGAAACTTATCGTTCCCACATTCAAGTCTGAATAATACGCAGCAAGGCTAAACCTTTTTCCCTCTTTTGAGCTTATTAAACTATAAGGTTTTTCAAGATCAACACTTGTGAATTGGAAGCGTTAGCTCTCTCTGCAATGCAAGTGCTGAAAATCCTTGAACGACAGATTGGTCAGGGGCGTAATTTATCGATACAAGTTGCCAGATAGTGCTTATCTGTTATGAATAAAGTTGTATATTTAAAATGAACATTTCCATTGTGTGCAGCTTTTCTTTTTATAAACACCACTCAGAATGAAAGCGTATGGCGAAAAAAGAAAAATTAAAAAAGGAACTGGGTCTGTTTGATGTTTTCTCAATTAGCACTGGAGCCATGTTTAGCTCTGGCTTTTTTCTGTTACCCGGTTTGGCTTCCCAATATACCGGGCCTTCTGTATTTATTGGTTATTTAGTAGCAGGTTTGCTCATTCTGCCTGCCATGTTCAGCATTGCTGAAATTTCAACAGCACTTCCGCGTTCCGGAGGCGCTTACTTTTTTTTAGACCGCAGTTTGGGCCCATTAATTGGAACAATTGGAGGACTGGGAACCTATTTGGCATTGGTGTTTAAAACGGCATTTGCCATCGTTGGTATTGGTGCTTATGCCGCATTTTTCTGGGAAGTGCCTGTAAAGACAATTGCTATTGCTGCGACTTTCTTTTTTATGGGGCTGAATTTGATTGGTGCCAAGAAAACCTCCCGTCTCCAAAATTTCTTTGTTATTTTTTTATTAGTGGTATTGGGCACTTTCTTAGTAGAGGGGCTTTACCGCATCTTTTTTACTGAGGGGATTGATAAACCTGGCGTTAACAGCCATTTTGAACCGTTTTTCACTCACGGATTTGAGGGCCTGATTACCACTGCTGGTTTCGTATTTGTTTCCTATCTGGGTTTGACGAAAATAGCCAGTGTCGCGGAGGAAATTAAAAATCCGGAGCGAAACATTCCTTTAGGCATGCTATTGTCGTTGGTTGTTACGGCAACAATTTATGTTTTGGGCGTGTTCGTTATGGTTTCCCTGATCAACCCGGCTGAGTTTGCTGAAGATTTAGCCCCGGCAGCATCGGCTGCTGAGCATCTTTTTAAATGGTTGCCAGGCGATCTGGGAACTTACCTGATGATTGGTGCAGCCATGGCTGCTTTTGCATCAACCGGAAATGCCGGTTTGCTTTCTTCTTCCCGCTACCCGTTTGCGATGGGGAGAGATAAGCTTTTTCCACCCATGTTTTCCAAGGTTGGGAAAAGCGGTTCACCCATAAGTTCTATTTTACTTACAACGGCTTTAGTGATTACTTTCATTTTGGTTTTCTCGGAAGAGGGGATTGCCAAATTGGCCAGTACTTTCAACCTGATCATTTTTATGCTGATCAATTTTGCAGTGATTGTATTTCGAAAAAGTAGTATAGAATCCTATGACCCGGGGTTTAAATCACCTTTTTATCCGGGAATGCAGGTGGTGGGAATCTTTATTTCCCTGGTTTTGATTGTGTATATGGGATGGATGTCCATTTTATTCAGTGGGCTGATCGTATTTCTGGCCGTAGTTTGGTACAACTATTACGCCCGTGGAAAAGTGAAGCGGGAAGGGGCTATTTTTCATTGGTTTGCCTTGTTGGGCAAACACCAGCATGTAGAACTGGAAAATGAGTTTATGACTATTTTGAAAGAAAAAGGACTTCGGCAAGGTGATCCGTTTGATGCCACAATTATTAATTCTAAAATTATCAATACTCAACCCGGGCAGGATTTTGATGGGTTGGTGGAGCAGGTGGCTGATTCCTTATCCAGGCAAATGGACCTTGATAAAGCGGTTCTTATTAAAGAATTTCAAACTCTTTCAGCCATTGACTCGGCTTTGCTTATCCCGGAGATTTCTATTCAATATGCCCGTTATGATGGGATTGCGGAACCAACCCTACATATTGTTTTGGCAAATCCAGGCGTTGCCAAGCCTGTAGAAAAAGGAGATATTCAGTCAGTGGATCATATCCGGGTTTTCTTTTTCCTGGTCAATCCAGCCAAGGAAATTCGCTTGCAGTTGCGCATGTTGTCTCGCTTAATGAATATTGTTGAACGTGATGACTTTGTAGAAAGTATGATTGCACAATCCAACGAACGGGAAATTAAGGAATACCTGCTGCATAACGAACGTTTCATTACTGTACGGTTGTTAAAAGATACTACGCAGGCCGACATGATCGGGAAGCAGCTGAAAGACATTAAATTTCCGGCTGATGTATTGGTTGCCATTGTTGAACGCGACGGGCGTTCGTTTGCGCCACACGGCTTTACCGTGCTGCAGGAAAATGATGTTTTGACCATTATTGGTGAACCCCGATCGATTAAGCAAATGTTTGATTTTTATATGGGGACAGCTTAACTTGTTGGTTTCGTTTCTCTTCCGGCTTTTTTTAATGAGAAAACAGGCCGAATCATGCGCTGTTAAAGGCTTGCGCACGAATCTAAAAGCAAGTATTTCGTAGGCAGTTTCAAGCTTATTTGTATCTTGGAGCTAAAAATTAAACGGAATTCATGAGTGCTTATCTTTTTGTGATCGGTCTTTGTGTGGTGGTGATTGTTTCTTTTTTCTTCAACCTGTTGGCGCAAAAAACAAACATTCCCAGCGTTTTAATGCTTATTTTGCTTGGCTTGGGACTACAGCAGGTATTGAAATACTTCGGAATTGTGCCAGAATATTACAATGCGTTGGAGGTGCTTGGTATTGTTGGGTTGATCATGATTGTGCTTGAAGCTGCGCTGGATCTTGAACTGAAGAAGGAGAAATGGCCGATAATCTGGAAGTCCTTTGTCATTGCTTTTGTTTCGCTGGCTTTCTCGTCCGTTTTAATTGCTTTTGTTACTCAGTTTTTTATCCAGAACATGGAGTTTTTTCCGGCGCTCATTTATGCTATTCCGTTTTCGATCATGAGTAGCGCCATTATCATACCCAGTGTGGCAAACTTAAGCAAAGACAAGCGTGAATTTATGATTTATGAGAGTACCTTTTCGGATATTCTTGGAATCATGCTCTTTTACTTCCTGATTGAAAATGTAAATGCCACTGGTGCCGGAGAAATTGCCTTTGCAGTTGGGAGCAATATTTTTCTCACCTTGGTTATTTCGGTCTTGTTAAGTTATGGATTAACCTATGTCATTCAGTATATTAAAACGAGTGCCCGATTTTTCCTGTTTTTAGCCGTACTGGTGCTGCTGTATGCTGTTGCCAAGTTGTTTCACCTCTCTTCATTACTGATTATTTTGATGTTTGGATTGTTGCTACGAAACCATAAGGTATTGGTGTGGGGTCGACTTAGACGCTGGCTAAACGATAAGGCGATCGATGGGCTGTTTGAAAACTTCAAGATGGTGACCATTGAAAGTTCCTTTTTGGTTCGCACCTTCTTTTTCGTTGTTTTCGGAATCAGTTTGTCCATTGAAACACTTGTTAATTGGGAAGTCTGGATGATGAGTGGAATTTTCCTGGTGATTTTGTATGTCATTCGTTTCTTTACTTTTTTTGCCGTTGAACGCAAGGACATCTTCCCACAGATCTTTCTGGCTCCCCGGGGCTTGATATCTATTCTGTTGTTTTTTGCTATTCCTGATGACTTTAAAGTGCCCGAATTTGAAAGCGGAGCCTTGTTGGTGGTTATTATCTTTTCGAGCCTGATCATGGCCTGGTCTTTGATTTCAGAAACAAGCAAGTCGCGATCTTCGAAGAAGAACGGAGATGACGATTCGAATTTGCCAGCCGGTCCAACAGAAGAAAAGAGCAGCAGGAACCACTTTGATGAGTATTTCTACCGGAACTAATTCGGCTCGTCATGAAGGCTGTTTCAGGAGAAATAAGTTTCCTGACGAATGAATCGGCTTAAATTCTTTCTTTCAAAGAAAAACTCTTATTTTTAGAGGACTTCAGTATTGTCTAACTAAAAACCATAAATAAAACTAAACGGATATGAGACATTGTGTGCTTCTGCTATCTCTAATTTGTAGCCTTCAGGTTGGTGCCCAGCGAAGTGATGTGAATTACGAAGAAAAGGAGGTGCCTGGTTATAACTTACCTGAGTTATTGGTTTCAAAAAGCGGTCGGAAAATTAAAAATACCAAGCGCTGGGAAAAGGTTCGGCGCCCGGAAATTTTAAAGCTTTTTCAACAGGAAGTGTATGGAAAGATTCCAGTTGAAATAGCTATCGATGAAGTTGTGGTGCATGAGCAGGCCGGCGATGCCTTTGATGGTTTGGCTAAGCGCAGACAGGTTGAGTTGGTTTTCAGAAAAGATGACAAGAAACTGAATGTAGAAATCTTAATGTATTTGCCTCAAACCACGGATAAGGTGCCTCTTTTTGTGGGTTACAACTTTAGTGGGAATCATACCGTAGCCGACGATCCCGACATTCGTTTAACCGAATCCTGGGTTCGCGACAATCCTTCGTTGGGCATTGTCCATAATCAGGTTACCGAGCAGTCGCGTGGTGCGAAAAGCGAACGTTGGCCGATCCGAACCATTGTTGAAGCTGGTTATGGCGTGGCTACGATCTATTGTGGCGATGTTGATCCTGATCGGGATAATTTTCAGGATGGCATTCATCCGTTTTCTTATGAATTGGGCCAGTTTCGTCCAGGACATGATGAGTGGGGAACGATTGCTGCCTGGGCCTGGGGGTTAACCAAAGCCATGGATTATTTCGAAACGGATACTGAGATTGATTCTTCCCAGGTTATAGTGGTTGGGCATTCCCGCCTGGGGAAAGCAGCTTTGTGGGCTGCGGCCTTGGATCAGCGCTTTGCCATGTGTGTATCCAACAACTCCGGATGCATGGGGGCAGCACTTTCCAGACGGCAATTTGGCGAAACGGTGGGCATTATCACCCATGCCTTTCCTCACTGGTTTTGCGAAAACCTGACCAAGTATTCATCCCGGGAAGATAAATTGCCGGTTGATCAGCATATGCTGCTGGCTTTAATTGCTCCGCGTCCGCTTTATGTGACCAGTGCTACCGAGGATTTATGGGCCGATCCGAAGGGAGAATTTTTATCGGCTGTTGAAGCCGGCAAAGTTTATCGCTTGTATGGACAGGAAGGCCTGCCGGTTACAGAAATGCCGGAGCCTGACAACCCTGCTTTTGGAACAATTGGCTATCATATTCGAACCGGAAAGCATAACATTACCCCCTATGACTGGCTGCAGTTTATTGATTTTGCCAACGCCCACTTCAAGCTCGAAGAATTGTCTGAAAACAGAGCTTGGTTTAGCTTTCAGGATTGAACAGGATAGAGGTCTTTCCGAACTTGCGTTTATTTGTTTAGTCAAATAAGCATAAAACTGTCGTAAGATAAAACATATGAGAAAAAATCATTTTCTGGCTTTCGACTTGGGAGCATCAAGTGGAAGGGCGATTCTGGGAACCTTGAGTGAGGATAAATTAGAGTTGACGGAAGTTCACCGGTTCGAAAACCAGATGCAACTCATTCAGGGACATTATTTCTGGAATATTTTCAGTTTGTTTAATGAGCTGAAAACCGGCTTAAAAAAATGTATTCAGGAATTTGGTATTCAACCTGAGTCCATTGGGGTAGATACTTGGGGAGTCGATTTTGTTCATCTGAACAAGGAAGGACAGATTATTTCGCTGCCTTTTGCCTATCGCGATTCCCGAACCGATACAGCCATGGAGGATTTGTTTCAACAGGTTCCCAAAGAGGAAGTATATCGGCAAACCGGAATTCAGTTCATGCAATTCAATAGCTTGTTTCAATTGTTTTCCATGGTGAAGGATCAATCGTCCTTGCTGGAAATTACCGATAAGATTTTATTTATGCCGGATGCCTTGAACTACTTGTTTTCAGGAAAGGCCGTTACCGAATTTTCCATTGCCAGCACCAGCCAAATGATTGCTCCGGGCACGAAGAACTGGCAAGTTGATTTGTTGCAGAAAGCAGGTATTCCCACTTCACTTTTAACTGAAATTGTTGATCCGGGAACAATTATTGGTACCGTTTTAGCTGAAGTAGCAGAAGAAACCGGTAGTCAGCAAATTCCGGTTATTGCTGTAGCCGGACACGACACGGCATCGGCTATTGCTTCGGTTCCGGCCAGCGACAAAAATTACGCCTACATCAGCTCTGGTACCTGGTCGCTGATGGGGATTGAGAGTGGTCAGCCCTTGGTGTCGGACCAAACCCTGGAGATGAATTACACCAATGAGGGTGGGGTAGAAGGAACAACGCGGTTCCTGAAAAATATTATGGGCATGTGGCTTATTCAGGAGTGTCGTCGGACCTGGCTGAAAGAGAAGAATTACAGCTGGGATGAAATGGTGCAACTTGCCCAAGGTGCTGAGCCATTTAAATATCTGATCAATCCTGATGATTCTGTATTTCTGAATCCGGGGAATATGCCGGAAGCAATTGTTCGTTTTTGTGAGGCCAGCGGGCAGGGAAAACCGGAAACGCATGCTGAAATTATTCGATGTGTGTATGATAGTCTGGCCCTGAAATACCGCTATACCCTGGAGCAAATCCGCACGGTTAGTGAGCAGCCGATTGAGCGTATCCATATCATTGGAGGCGGAGCCAATAACCGTTTCTTAAATCAATTGACAGCTGATGCGACCAAACTGACTGTAATTGCCGGACCAACCGAGGCCACAGCTACCGGAAACATTTTGGTGCAGGCCAAAGCGATGGGGGCTTTGCAATCGCTGGAAGCGATGCGGGCAGTGGTTCGGAAGTCTTTCGAAGTGGAGGAATTTAAGCCGGACCCTAAACTGGATTGGGATCGTGCCTATCAAAAATACCTGAGCCTTTAAGGCATGGCAACTGGAAGATGAAGTATCATTGCATCATCTCATCGCTTTAAATTCGCCATGTTGATATAAAATAGAGTGAACAGGCCAAACAAAGAAAAGCCCTGATGAATCATTAATCATTCATCAGGGCTTTTTATTGGGTTTTGGCCGTCTTTAACCTTCTGCTTGAAACTTGCTTCTTTTTCGTTTGTCTCCAGAAGGATATTTCCAGCTAGCTGGGAGACGATGCTCAAGACATCGGTTATGTGTTTGAAAAAGTCCACTATTTCCTTTTGGTATATGGCCTAAGTTCAAATCAGAAAGCCTATTTTTGATAGAAATAATTTTCCTTTAAATGATTGGATTCGTGTTTTCATCTCTTATTCTGCAAAAAACGAACGTTGTGCAGCCCTTTTAGGGAGAGATGCTTTGGCTTGTTGAAAAACAAAAAGCCATTGATTTTTGTAATAATCAACAGGAAAGACAGACCTATTTGAAATATAAATTTTAGTCCGATGAAACAACAACTCGTGATGCTTTTTTTGCTGTTTTCGCTGGCAGTAACCGCAAAAACAGGATTTGATTTAAACAGTGTAGTACCCGAATCGCCCGAAATTCGCAAAGGTGTGCTGGAGAATGGTTTGACGTATTATATTCGTCACAACCAAGAGCCAAAAAACCGGGCAAGTTTTTACATTATTCAAAATGTGGGTGCTTTGCTGGAAGAAGATAACCAGAATGGTTTAGCTCACTTTTTGGAGCACATGGCTTTTAATGGCACCGAAAATTTTGATGGCAAAGGTATCTTAAATACCCTCGAAAAGCATGGTGTGGCTTTTGGTCGTAATATCAATGCTTACACCTCTTTTAATGAAACGGTTTACAACCTTAGCGAAGTTCCGACTACCCACGAAGGCCTGGTGGATACTTGCTTGCTGGTTTTGCATGACTGGTCTGATTTTCTGCAGTTGAAAGAAGAGGAAATCGACTTGGAACGCGGCGTAATTAGTGAGGAATGGCGTACGCGTCGAAATGCTAATTTCCGCTTGTTTAATCAATGGCTTCCAGTGGTAATGAAAGGGTCGAAATGGGCTGAGCGCGATATTATTGGAGATACGACGGTGATTAAATACCATGATCCGGCGACTTTACGTCAGTTTTATCATGATTGGTATCGGACCGATTTGCAAGCTATTGCCATCGTCGGCGATGTGGATGTTGATGCAGTGGAGCAAAAAGTGAAAGCGCTGTTTTCGTCAATTGAGCCGGTTGAAAATCCCAAAGAGCGTCCGGATTTCCGCATTCCTGATCATGAAGAAACATACTATGTGTTGGCCACAGATGACGAAGCCACACAGTCGCAAATTAACATTTATATTCTGGATGAAAACAAGGATGGACAGGAGAAAACCTATGCTGATTTAAGGGATGCTTATATTACTTCGCTGTACAATTCCATGACAAGCATGCGGATTCAGGAACTGTTGCAAACAGGCACACCTCCGTTTGTTTCCGGAGCAACGCGGCGCGGAGGTTTGGTACGAGGTTATGATGCCTACAGCATCAGTGTAACAGCCAACAGCAATGAAGAGGCTAAAGCCTTGGAAGCAATCATGACCGAGACTGAGCGGGTTAAACGCTATGGTTTTGTGGAGAGTGAGCTGGAAAGAGCTAAAACCAACTTCTTGACTCGTTTTGAGAATCAATACAATGAACGAGACAAGATTTCGAACGACCGCTATGCCCGGGAATATGCCCAAAACTATCTGGTGAAAGAGCCTGTCCCGGGAATTGAGCTGGAATATGAATTTGCCAAAGAGGTGATTCCGACCATAACGGTAGAGGAGGTTTCGGCAAAAGCCAAGGAATGGATTAAGCCTGAAAACCGCACGATTGTAATTACAGGGCCAACGGATGTTGAGCATCTTTCGGAAGAAGAAGCCAAAGGCATTATTACCAAGGTGGAGACTATGGATATTGCGCCATACGAAGATCAGGTGGCGGCAGCTTCATTAATCAGTGAAGAGTTGCCCGGTTCAAAAGTAAAACAAACCAAACGCCTGGATGCCTTCGATGCGGTGGAATGGACGCTGGATAACAATGTGAAGGTCATTTTCCGCCATGCAGACTATGAAAAGGACAATGTTAGTCTGATGGCTTACAGTCTTGGTGGTACTTCGTTGTGGGATAACCAGTACGTGCCTTCTGCCAATATGGCTTCAACGTTTATGGAAGCTTATGGGGTGGGGGATTTTGATGCCATCAGTTTGCAGAAAATGCTGACTGGCAAAAAAGTTTCACTGTCGCCTACGTTGGGTTCGTTAACCGAAGGGTTTAGCGGTTCAACCACTCCCAAAGATTTTGAAACCATGATGCAGTTGACGTATTTGTATTTTGAGAAACCACGTTTTGACGAGGAAGCTCACAATGCGTTGATGTCGCGCTACCTGGCTTTTGTGGCCAATATGGAAAAAGATCCGCAAAAAATTATGCGCGACTCCTTGTCTTTCATTTTTGCGGATTATAATCCTCGGGTAAGAACGATGAATACGCAATACCTGCAGGACGTTGACTTTGAGGAAATCCAGCAAATATATAAAGATCGGATTCAGGATGCCGGCGACTTCACCTTCTTTATTGTCGGAAATATTGAAGAAGAAACAGCGCTGGCCATGGCCGAAAAATACCTCGGCTCGTTAACCGATTCAGATCGGGAGGAAAACTGGAAAGATCGTGGCGTCCGTTCTCCGGAAGGAAAAACCGAAAAAGTGATTCCTGTGCCTTTGACCACCCCAAAAGCCAATGTAAATGTGCGGTATGAAAACGATGTGGAATACACGCAGAAAAACCTGTTGGCCATGAAGATTCTGGAAGGAATTCTGGATCTCCGCTATACGGAAACGATTCGCGAGGATGAAGGCGGAACCTATGGCGTAGGCATTGGTAGCGGAATGAGCAAATATCCGTTAAGTAAAGGAACCATGCGTATTTTGTTTGATTGCGATCCGGCGCGTGCCGACCAGCTGAAGTCAATTGTATACCGCGAAATTGATAAAGTTATTACCGAAGGGCCGACGGATGTTGACTTTGATAAAACAATTAAGAACTTGCAGAAAGACCGCGAGCAGTCTCGTGAGCACAATGGTTTTTGGATGAGTTCCTTGTATAACTATTACTTTAACGGGATTAATTCAGCCGACCCGGCAAACTACGAGGAAATCCTGCAAAACATGACCCAAAAGGATATTCAGGAATTTGCAGCCCGGTTTTTTGATGATGCTGATTTGATTGATGTGGTTTTTGTTCCTTCGGAATAACGAAATACTTTAACTAAAAAAGCGAAGCTGGTCAATGCCGGCTTCGCTTTTTTTTGCTTTTATTTTTATTCCGAAACCTAGTCCGGATTCCAATTAACTATTTTTAGTCTGAAAGTAGCTCCATCTTTTTTACCAGGCTTTCCGCTTCTTCCAACTGTTCGTATTTTCCCAGATCCATCCAAATGGATTGATTATCGACAAAGGCATTGATGGTTTGGCTCTTTGCCAGCCGCAGGTACAAGTCAATAATCGAAAACTTGCCTTGCTTTTCGATCAGGTCCAGCAGCTCGGGCTGAATAAGCTGAATGCCGCTAAATGCATAAGGCGTTGATTCTTCAATTTGCGCAATACGGGCTATTTTGCGGTCGCCTGTTTGTTGGTTTTCCCAACCGGTTAGTTGATGATTCTTGCCAAACAACAAGTAACGCGAGGTCTTTCGCTGGCGAACAACCAAGCTGGCTAGTGCCTTTTCTTTCAGATGAAAATCAAGCAAGGCGTCGAATGACAGGTTAGTCAGTATGTCGACATTCAGAATCAAAATCGGCTCATTCGGCTTAAACAAGGATTTGGCTTTCAGGATGCCGCCTCCGGTGTCCAACAATTCAGCTGTTTCGTCCGAAACCTGAATGTGCATCCCAAAGTTATTGTTGGCTTCAAGAAAATGGATGATTTGCTCTGAAAAATGATGAACGTTGACAACAACATCGTTGATGCCCTGCTTTTTTAAGTTTAAGAGGCAACGTTCCAATAAACTTTTTCCGTGAATTTCTACCAGTGCCTTCGGCTTGTCGCTGGTAAGCGGTTGAAGCCGTGTACCAAGCCCTGCGGCAAATATCATTGCTTGCATGTAAGTTCTTTTTGGGTAAAAATAATGCATTCTTTCAGGAAAGAAAATCAAATTGAATTAAACGAATGCTGATTTCGAAAGTCAATAGGTTGAATGTCAAAAAATAACCGGTGAAACAAGCGCGACGAATTTTCCCGGCACGTTTCATCAAGTTTTAACAACAGTAAATTGAACTAAAATGAAAAAGTTGTATGTATTGCTAGTGGTGTTAGTAGCTACAATTGGTGCCAGCTATGCGCAGCCCGGAGGACAAAGACAGCGCATGAGCCAGGAAGAACGCGATAAGCGGTTGATTGAAACCCTGGGGTTGGATGATGCTCAACAGAAAAAGCTGACCGTCATCAATAAGAAATACCAGAAAACATTTACCGAACTGCGTGAGCAAATGCAAGGTGCAAGCGATGAAAAACGCAGGGAATTGTTTCCAAAGATGCGGGAACAAATGGAAAGCAGAAACAAAGAAATTCGCGCGATGCTGACCAAAGAACAAGCTGAAAAGTTTGACGAAATGCAAAAGCAGCGGCAGGAACGAATGAATAACCGACGCGCTCCGGGTGAGCGGGGAGGTGCCAGAAGACCTGGAAAGTAGACCAGTGAATTAGGTTTGGCTGGTATATTAGTTAGATGTCAGAGAAGAGGCTGTTCAGTATATGGACAGTCTCTTTCATTTTGTCCCATTGATGGAACAGACCCGTTGTTAAGCCTTTATCTGTTTCCTGGGTTGAAACTATTTAAAGTACACGAGTTGGATTACTCTGATAAAACCTTAAGTCGGAAAAGTGTAAGGAAAAGCTTTTGACCGAAAGAGCAGCGTTCAGTTTTTCTGCTTTTTCGGTCAGGTAGCATTTAGCGGTTGGCTTTCATTTCGTTTTGAAGGGCCACCATTTTTATGGCTGTTACTGCAGCTTCATCACCTTTGTTGCCCAACTTGCCGCCAGCGCGGTCCAAAGCCTGTTGCTCGTTGTTGGTTGTGAGTACTCCAAATATGAATGGCTTGTTGTATTTCAGATTCAAGTCTGTTGTTCCTTGCGTAACACCATCACAAATGAAATCAAAATGACGCGTGTCTCCCTGAATCACACAGCCAATAAGAATGATTGCATCGACATCAGTATATTCGGCCAGGAACTGTCCGCCAAGAGGCAGCTCAAAGGTTCCGGGAACGTGTTTTACCTGAATGTCATTGTCATCAACATCATGCTTTTTAAGTGTGTCGATTGCACCTTGTGCCAAGGCGCCTGTAATTTCATAATTCCATTCAGCAACTACGATTCCAAATTTATATCCTTTGGCTGATGGGACTGATTCCAGATCGTAGGCTGATAAATTCTTTGTTGCCATATGCTTTAATTTTCTACAAAAATAAAAAATCCCCTGCGATGAGGGGATTTTCCATGTACTATTTTCGAATGATTCTTAGTTGTTCTGTTTAATCTCCACGCGGGCGATATATTTCTCTACATTACGACCTTCCGTAGTTGTTGGATAGTTCTCTTTGATGGCCTGGTAAATTTCCAGGGCATCGCTAAGCTGTCCTTCAGACTCCAGGAGGTTAGCGGCTTTCATCATGTAAATCGGAGTTGTCAATTCGTTGTCCGAACTGATGTAAGCGGCTTTGTATGCGCTAATGGCCTTGCTTGTTTCTCCCAGTTCTACGTAAGCGTCACCTTTGGCACCTTCAACAATGGGAACCAGTAATAAGTCCTCTGTGTCAAAATCGTTCAGGTAATCAATGGCTGCTTCGTACTCACCCAAGCGAAGGTATGAAATACCTGTGTAGTAGCTGGCAAGATTAGCGGCATCAGTCATGCCATAGTCTTCAATAATGTCCAGGAAACCCAGGTAGTTTCCATCTCCGTTGATGGCCAGGTTGAAAGAATCTTTTTCAAAATACTGTTCCGCCATAAACATTTGCTCCTGAGCATCCGTTTCGCGGGGTTGAATGTATAACCTGGTGAACCCAAGGTAAACAACCACAATAGCAACAATAACACCAACCACAATGGTTAACATTTTCTGATTGTCTTCAATTAACTGTTCGGTTTTCGTTAATGTGCTTTCAACTTCTGAAAAGCTGTCTTCTCTTTGATCTTTATTCTTTGCCATCTTAAAAATAGGTTATATCCAAATTAGTTTCGCAAAAATATGTTTTTTTATAAAATAAAAGGCAGGAAAGGTTTATAAAATTTAATATTAATCAACATAGTGGTGTTATTAGCTGTTTTCCCGGCTAATACCGGTATTTATTCAGATTCTTTTCGCTGGAAAGAAATAAATTAGGCAATCGGAGGGGATTTGACTCTACCGTCATTCTTAATTTTCTTAGTTTTGTTTTTCAATTAGAATTTCACGCATGCACATTCAGAATTTATCGCTGGTTAACTTTAAAAACTTTGAAGAAGCTGATTTGAGTTTTTCGTCAAACTTGAATTGTTTTATTGGCAACAATGGCGCCGGGAAAACAAACTTGATGGATGCCATTTATTATTTGTCGTTTTGCAAGAGTTTTTCGAATGCGATTGATGGCATGAATATTCGGCATGATCAGGATTTTTTCGTCGTACAGGGAAAATATCTCCGGTTGGATAACGAGGAGAATATTTACTGCGGACTAAAGCGCGGACAAAAGAAGCACTTCAAACGCAATAAAAAAGAATACAAAAAGCTTTCGGAGCACATTGGCTTGCTGCCTTTAATCATTATTAGCCCCACAGATATTAACCTGATTATGGGAGGCAGCGAAGAGCGTCGTCGGTTTTTAGATTCGTTGATTTCACAATATGACCAGGTTTACCTGGATAACTTGATTCGTTATAACCGGGCCTTGCTGCAGCGCAATAAATTGCTGAAGCAATTTGCGGGCAGTGGCTTTTTTAATGCCGAAAGTCTGGAGGTTTGGAGCGACCAGTTGGTTCATTATGGCGAACTGATCCATACCAAGCGGGTGGAGTATCTTCAGCAACTTCAACCGGTCTTTCAGCGTTACTATGAGCTGATTTCATCGGGGAAAGAGCGTATTGAAATGGTTCACGAGTCGAGTTTGTATGAGGGTGATTTGGCTCAGCAAATCAAGGATTCAGTTGGTAAAGATCGGATGTTGCAGTATACCTCTGTCGGAATTCATAAAGATGATATTCTGTTTAAGCTGGGGGACTATCCGATTAAAAAAATTGGCTCTCAAGGACAAAAGAAAACCTACCTGGTGGCTTTAAAACTAGCTCAATTCGATTTTATAAAAGAGCTGGCCGGTATGACTCCAATTTTGCTATTGGATGATATTTTTGATAAGTTGGACAAAAACCGGGTTGGCCAAATTGTTAAATTAGTGGCCGATGACCATTTTGGTCAGATTTTTATGACGGACACCAACCGCGAACACTTGGACCAGATGATTGCGGAGGTGGAAGCCAACTTTAAAATTTTTCAGGTGGCCGATGGAACGGTAAATGAAGCAATAAAATGAGAAGAAGCAATACCCAAAAATTAAGCGAAGTCCTTCGGGATTATATCGAACAAAATAAATTGAATAAAAAGCTGACTGAAGTTGAGCTGATTTCTTCCTGGGAACAAGTGGTGGGGCGAACAATTGCCCGCTATACCGAGTCTCTGAAGATGAGCAATGGCACTTTGTTTGTAAAAACCAGCTCTCCGGCCCTGAGAAGTGAATTGGTGATGATGAAGGAGCAATTAAAAGCCCGCCTGAATGAACACGCGGGCAGTACTATTGTCCATGAAATTGTGTTTCGCTAAAAAGAAAAACGCTCTATCCGAGAGAAGAAAAAGTCACTTTCTTTAATTGCGTTTTCATCACTGTCTGAACCGTGAATTGCATTGTGGGTTTTTGATTCAGCAAAAATTTTACGAATGGTTCCTTCTTCTGCTTCCAGTGGATCTGTGGCTCCAATCAGTTTGCGAAAATCTTCAACTGCATTTTCTTTTTCAATGATGGCTACAACGATGGGAGCGGAGCTCATGAATTTCACCAAATCGTTGTAAAATGGTTTGTCTTTGTGTACAGCATAAAATGCTCGTGCTTGTTCCTTTTTCAGTTTGGTATACTTTAGCGCTTTAATGACAAAACCTGCATCGTTAATTTTTGTAATAATTGGTCCAATAAGGTTCCTTTCTACGGCACCCGGTTTAATGATCGTAAGGGTTCTTTTTCCAGTCATTTTGTTTAGTTTAATATAAGGTTTGATATAGCGAACTAATTTAGAAAATTAATTAACTAAAATTAAATAGCGGATGCATTATTTTTATATTTGTATCCGAATCAAAAAAAGTGATGTCTTGAAAGAGCTTGATAAAGAAATAATTAAGTTGTTTGGTGAATTGATTGATAACCCCAATCAAAAAGTTGTTATTCTACCACATATTAATCCTGATGGAGATGCAGTAGGCTCTGCCTTAGGCCTGTCGCGCGTTTTAAAGAACAGCGGGTTACAGGTAGAGGTGATTTCTGCTAATGATTATCCCTCCTTTTATAACTGGATTGAAGGGCATGAGCAAGTGACCCTTTTTTCAAAAAACCCGAAAAAGGTTCAGCAATTGTTGGATGAATCGAGCTTGTTGATTTGCCTCGATTTCAATCATCTGTCGCGCACTGGGGAGCTGAAGCCCTTGGTGGAAAATTATGGCAAAAGTTGTGTGTTGATTGACCATCATCCGTATCCCGAAGACTTTGCCGATGTGTTAATCTCGCATCCCGAATGTTCTTCAACGGCTGAGCTGGTGTACCATGTGCTGAAAGCTTCCGGGCTGGAGCAATACCTTGATCGGGAAGCTGCTTCGGCTTTGTTTTGTGGCATTATGACCGATACCGGGTCATTCGACTACAATGTTTCTGATCCGCAAACGTTTCAAACAGTAGGAGAGCTTTTGAAATTCGGCATCGATCAGGATTACATTCATGCACAGGTTTTTGATAACTACTCGGCCGATCGGATGCGTCTGTTAGGCTATTGTTTGAACGAGTGTATGGAGGTTTTTCCGGAATATCACGCGGCTGTGATGTATTTGTCTAAAGAAACGCAGAAAAAATTTAACTTTGTGCCCGGTGATAGTGAAGGGTTTGTCAATTATCCGCTGTCGATAAAAGGGATTCACTTTAGCACGTTATTTTCAGAGAAAGATGGAATGGTGAAAGCTTCTTTTCGTTCCAAAGGCGAATTCGCTGTGAATGAGTTTGCTTCCGAAAATTTTAATGGCGGAGGGCATCGCAACGCAGCCGGAGGAGAGGTTTTTGCATCATTAGAAGAAACACTTGATAAATATCGGCGCTTATTACCCGTTTATCAGGAAAAATTGGAAAAAACAAAATCAAAATGATGAAACAAATGAAAGGGATTAAATTTTTATTGATGGCGGTCATGCTGGTTGCCATGTACTCCTGTTTTGATGACCCCGTGCAGGATACTGTTAATTATACGCCGACTCGCGAAGCCGAATTGTTGGAAGTGTATCTGGACACGTTGGTTAATCGTGGTTACGATATCGATACAACGTCATCCGGAATTTTTTATGTGATTGAGGAGCAGGGCGAGGGACTTTATATCCAATCAGGTGATTCAATTGGAATTAAATACACCGGCTTTAGATCCGATAATGGCCAGATATTTGATTCATCGACTTATCATTACGAAGACGAGACATGGAAATTCAGATATGAACCAGGTAATTTAATTGATGGGTTTGAAGATGCGCTGATGCTGATGAACGAAGGTACTAAAGGATTGTTTATTATTCCTTCGAACCTGGCGTATGGAGCAAGTGGTTCTGGATCAATTCCTCCTTATACAACGCTTTCATTTAGCATTGAGTTGAAAAAGATATACCAATAAAACAGTTAGGATACGACATGAAAAAGATATTTTTATTTGCAGTTTTGATAGGCGGATTGATGATGACTATTGCGTCCTGTAAGGATGACGGGATTGACCTGGAAAAATTGCGCGCCGAAGAGCTTGAAAAACTGGATGCATTTCTTGAAGCTAATAATATTGAAGAAGAGCCCACGGCATCGGGCATGTACTACATTGAGCGTGTAAAAGGAACCGGAGATACCATTAAGCTGGGCGATAAGGTTAAAATCTTTTACACTGGAATGTTGATTGATAGTACTGAATTTGATCGCACAGGCACGTATGAACCTTTTGAATTTATTGTAGGTAGTTCGGATGTGATTGTGGGAATGAGCGAAGGCTTAACTTACATGACACAGGGAGGCAAGGCCACTTTTATCATTCCATCAAACCTGGCTTATGGAGCTTCTTCCAGTTCCAGCGGGCTTCCTCGCTTTTCAACCCTGATTTTTGATGTTGAAGTTTATAAACACTACAAGCTCTCAGATACACAATCCGAATAACAAATTAGCCCGCTTTTGCGGGTTTTGTTTTTTATAGATGAATAATCAGCGAACACAATTACTCAAAAAGCTGCTCCCTGGCTTTGTTCCATTGTTTGTTTTTATAGCGGTGGACGAGCTATGGGGAACCAAGGCCGGCTTGATTGCTGCACTTGTCATTGGTGTGGCCGAATTGCTGTGGATTGGGATTCGGGAGAAGCGTTTCGATCGGTTTGTGTTGTTTGATACGCTGCTTTTGCTGGCTTTAGGTGGCGTTTCCATTTTGCTGGAAAACGATCTGTTCTTCAAGCTAAAGCCTGCTCTGGTCGAATTAATTCTCTGCATCATCCTGGCTTTATCGGCTTTTTCTAAAGTCAACATTGTTGAGCTGATGAGTAAGCGTTATCTGAAGGATGTGAGCTTGAGCGAGGAGCAAACACGAAGCATGCGAACCAGCTTAAAGCGCATGTTTTACATTTTTGCCGGTCACACGTTGCTGGTTTTTTACGCGGCCTTTTTCCTTTCCAATGAAGCTTGGGCATTTATTAGCGGAGGCTTGTTTTATATCCTGTTTGGGGTGCTTTTCCTGTTTGAATACTTCAAACAAAAGAAAGCCCGACAGGTGCTGACTGAAGAGGAGCAGCTTCCTTTGGTCAACGAGCAGGGACAGGTGGTTGGCAAAGCGCCGCGATCGGTTTGTCATAACGGTCAAAAACTGCTTCATCCGGTGGTGCACTTGCATGTTTTCAATCCCAAAGGAGCAATCTTTCTTCAAAAACGCCCGATGAACAAGCTGGTTCAGCCTGGTAAATGGGATACTGCTGTTGGAGGGCACATTGCTTTTGGCGAAGACTTGCAGGTTGCCTTGCAGCGTGAAGCCTGGGAAGAAATTGGCCTGAAGGAATTTTCGGCTAGTCTTGTCAAGCAATACGTTTGGGAAAGTGAGCTGGAGCGCGAACTGGTTTACGTATTTGTTACCCACGATTATCAAGGTATTCGTTTGCATTCGGAAGAGGTAGAAGAAGGCAAGTTCTGGACCAAAAAGCAGATTGCACGCAGCCTCGGACAAGGTATTTTTACGCCCAATTTTGAGCACGAATTTAAGTTTCTTTTCGGTTAAGAAGCGGGCTTTCTGATTTTAGTGCCTATTTTCTGACTTCCGGTTTTGTCCAGCGATCGGTGCTGACCTCCGGACAAAACAGGCCTCTGATATCCCTTCAAATTCTATTTTCCTAAGACAAAAATGGCTGGACGTTTTTGAATGTCTGGTTTGTGTTTCTTCCAATCACCAATTGAGCGGGTTTTTATAAACTCTGTTTCCAGGGTCAGGTCGCAGGCTATACACAGCTTGGTTTGAGGCTTGCAATTTTGCAGCAAGTCATCCAGCAGCTGGAGGTTGCGATAAGGTGCTTCAATAAACAACTGGCTTTGGTTTTCGGAATAAATCCGGTTTTCCAGCAGCTTGATTTGCCGGGCTTTTTCGCCTTTTTGAATAGGAAGGTAGCCGTTAAAGGCAAAGTTTTGTCCATTCATTCCAGAGGCCATCATGGCCAGCAAAATGGAGGAAGGTCCAACCAGAGGTATCACCCGGATATTTTGCTCGTGAGCTATTCGAACCACATCAGCACCGGGATCGGCTACGCCCGGGCATCCTGCTTCCGACATAATTCCAATTGGTTGTTTGTCCTTAATGGGGGCGAGGTAATCATGGAGCTGGTTTTTGTTGGTGTGTTTATTCAGCTCGTAAAAATGCAACGAATCAATATCAATCTCTTTATCCACTTTTTTTAGAAAACGTCGGGCAGTGCGGACATTTTCGACGATAAAATGAGAAATTGATCGGATAATCACCCGGTGGTTTTCCGGAATAACAGTATTGAGTTCGCTTTCGCCGAGGGTAATCGGAATCAGGTACAAATGGGCCATATGTCAAATTTTTTTCAAAATTAATTAATTTACACGGTCGGCATAAAAAAATCTATTTTTTGTAGTTTTGCCTGCATACATGAAATCAAATATTAAATTAAAGGTTGAATTTCTGGGTACCGGTACTTCGCAAGGAGTTCCGGTGGTGGCTTGCGATTGTGAAGTTTGTCGCTCTGCTGATCCTAAAGATACCCGGCTGCGCTCGGCACTTTTTGTGGAGGTAAACGGACACAAGATTGTGATTGATGCTGGACCTGATTTCCGCCAGCAGATGTTGCGAATTGGTCTGCGAAAACTCGATGCCATCTTTCTGACGCATGAGCACACCGATCATATTTTTGGGCTCGATGATATCCGCGCGTTCAATTGGGTACAAAAACACCCCACTGATATTTATGCCGAAAAACGGGTTCAGAATTCAATTAAGCGGGTTTTTGATTATGTGTTTGAGGAAAATAAATATCCCGGAATTCCGCAAATGAATCTTCATTTGGTTGAAAATAAGCCTTTCAGTTTAAATGGTATCGAGGTAATTCCGGTTCGGGGCTTTCACCACAAATTACCGGTTTTTGGTTTTCGATTGGGAACACTGGCCTACCTGACCGATGTAAACCGGGTGGAGCCTGAAGAACAGCAAAAGTTGTTAGGACTTGATGTTTTGATTGTGAATGCCTTGCGGTTTGAAAAACACATTTCTCATTTCAACCTCGAAGAAGCCCTTGAACTTATTGACCGGGTAAAGCCTAAGCGTGCTTATCTTACGCATGTTTCGCACCTGATGGGGAAGCATGAAGATGTGCAGCAGCAGTTGCCCGGGCATGTTTCGCTGGCCTATGACGGACTGAAATTGGAGCTTTAACCTATTCTGTTTCTTTTTTCGCTTTGCTTGAAAGGAGTGGGAGAGCAGCAAATAGGGCAACAACAACGTAGCTTAAACCGGCAGTCAGCAAGGCAGTCCCCAGATTAAACCGGTCGGTAAGATACCCTAGCAAAGGCCCAATGACGGCAAAGTTGATCCGGATCACAAAGTTTCGCAGCGATAAAATGGTGGCCCGCACTTCGGACTGCGTGTAGCGATTGATGTAATCTTTCAGAATGGGATGGGCAATTCCACGGAAAAGGTAAAATGCGAAAAGAATCGCAATGCCGGCCAGGCTGATTTTCCAGGCTGCGAGCAGATACCCAATGGTCAGTCCAAAGATGATGAGTAAAAGCGAATTTCGCTGTCCCAGACGACTTTCAACTTTGTAGCTAAGCATGGAAGAAACCCCAACGGAGAGGTTCAGCAAAGTCCATAAAATACCGTACAGTGACAACGGCAGTCCGGCTACCTTAAAATATGGCTGCACAAACCAGGCAAAGGTGAGTGAAGCCGTGCCGGTGAAAGAGGAAACCAGGATGGCAGAACGCAACTCGCGGTGCAAAAAGGTTTGCCGAATGGTTTTTAGAATGGCTTTAAAGGTTTTGCTTGCCTTCTCGGTGTGTATTTGGGGGTCGTTTAGCAAAAAGGCAGCTGGAATGGCTATGGAAGCCACCGCAAACTGAACGTAAAAAGGCATTCGTAAGCTGAGGGTAGCGAGCAAGCCGCCGGTAACACCGGCAATGGCTTCCGCAAAGTTGCCCGATGACGTGATCCAGCCTTCCTGCTTGATGTATTCTTTTTCACGCTCCTGAGCCTTGAGGGTGTCATAAAGCAAGGCCGAGTCGGCACCTGAAACAAAGCTGTGACCAAGTCCCAGAACAATTTCAGCGGCGGCAAAAGCCCAAAAACCAAAGGAAAAGCTGTACATGGCAAATCCGGTGGCCCCGAGAATTGCGCCGAGTAGCAGCGTGCTCTTTCGTCCCCATACATCGGCCAGGTAGCCCGACGGAATTTCCATGACAACAATTGCGATGGAATAAATGGATTTCAACCAAAAAATTTCCTGCATGCTCAATCCATTATCCTGGTAGAAAAGGACGATGACGGGCATAACCAGGTTAAACCACTTGGAAAACTTAATGAGATAAAGCTTGACAATATTTGAGCTCATGGGCAGCAAAAATAGTAACTTTTATGAATCTGAATATTTGCTAGAAATGAAAATCATAATGGTGAATTTTGCTTGATTGGCTTTCTCTTTGATGTTTTTATGACGAATTTCAAGTCAAATTGAAAGATTCTTGCTATTTTTGCTGGCTGGAATTTATTAATAAGCTACTTAGCTGTCGTCAGGGCAGTGATATTGAATATATTATGAAACTATACTTCCCAGAAAATTATAAGTCGCATCTTGACTTAAAACAAACGGAAAGAGCGATCAAGCAGATCAAGGATTTTTTCCAGCGCGATTTGTCCTCAGAGTTGAAGTTGAGCCGGGTGACGGCACCTCTTTTTGTGATGCAAGGAACCGGAATTAACGATGATCTTAATGGGATTGAGCGCCCGGTTACTTTTCCTGTAAAAGAGTTGGATGACAAGAGGGCTGAAGTGGTGCATTCGCTGGCCAAATGGAAGCGCATGACACTGGCAGATCAGGAGTTTGCTCCCGGATACGGATTGTATACCGATATGAATGCGATTCGTCCGGACGAAGAATTGTCCAATATCCATTCGCTTTATGTTGATCAATGGGATTGGGAGCGCGTAATTGCTGATGAAGAACGCAACCTGGATTTCCTGAAGAAAATTGTTCGTAAGATTTATTCAGTTTTGCTTCGGACAGAATTCTATGTCTACGAGCATTACCCACAGATTACACCCATTTTACCCGAAGAGATTACCTTCATTCATGCCGAAGAGCTGGAAGCAAAATACCCGGACATGAGCTCAAAGGAGCGGGAAAATGAAATTACCAAGGATCATGGCGCTGTATTCATTATTGGAATTGGCGGAGAAATGCCGAGTGGGCAAATCCACGATGGTCGTGCTCCCGATTATGATGACTGGACCACAGAAACAGTTAATGGTTACCGGGGACTGAATGGTGATATTTTGATCTGGAACCCGGTTTTGCAAAGTTCAGTGGAAATATCATCCATGGGAATTCGGGTGGATAAAGAAACGCTTTTACACCAATTGAAACTTACCAATACGGAAGAACGCAAAGAATTATTGTGGCATAACCGTTTATTGAATGATGAATTTCCTTTGTGTATCGGAGGAGGAATTGGGCAGTCACGTCTCTGCATGTATTTCCTTCGGAAAGCTCATATTGGTGAAATTCAGTCGAGTATTTGGCCTGACGAAATGCATAAGCAATGCCGGGAACACAATATTCATTTGATTTAATCCGGTTGTTTTAAATCAAAGGGAAAAATATATTATTTAAGCGATTGCTGTTCTTGATATTTTTATATCTTTGCAACCGCAAAAAGGATGCCTCGGTAGCTCAGTTGGATAGAGCAACTGCCTTCTAAGCAGTAGGTCATGGGTTCGAATCCCGTCCGGGGTACTAGCGAAAAAAGAAAGCCTTGTTATCGGTAAGATAGCAAGGCTTTTTTGTGTTCTAAAAAATCTTGAGGGAATGGAAAAGCAAATATTCCGAAATCGGCTGTTCCTTCTTTTCTCAGTTGATTTCTTTTGCCCACCATCTTTTTTGAGGGAGTGTATCATCTAATGTGAAAATTTCTCCGATTGAAGGGGTGGCGATGGTGATTTGCTGCTGGTTGCTGGCCGCCAGTAGCCGTTCAACAGGCTCAGTCCAGGGATGAATGCTGAGCTTGTATTTTGCCCAGTGAATGGGTAACACAGCCTGTGCTTTTAAGTCGGCTGCAGCCTGTAGGGTTTCTTCAGGTGACATGTGAATGAAAGGCCAGTATGGACTGTACTGCCCGCATTCCAGCATGGCAATGTCAAAAGGACCGTATTTTTCCCCCAGGGTTTTGAATCCCGGAAAATAGCCGGAGTCTGCTCCAAAGAAGAGGCGTTTGCTTGATCCTGAAATGACCCAGGAGGCCCATAAGGTCGAAAAGCGGTTGGTGAGCCCTCTTCCGGAAAAATGACGGGCAGGTGTTGCTGTCAGGCTGACTTGGTTGGTTAGCCAAAATGTTTCTCCCCAATCCAATTCTGTTATTCGTTCGGGAGCAATGCCCCAGCGTTCGAGGTGGGCACCTATTCCCAAGGCAGTAAGAAAAGGGGCTTTCTTCTTGCTTAATTTTTTTATGGTTTGATAGTCCAGATGATCGTAGTGGTCATGAGAGATCAAGACTAAGTCAACTTCCGGAAGGTCTTCAAGTGAATAATTTTCTGAATAAGCAAAAGCTTTGGTGCCTAGAAATGAAAACGGAGATACACGTTGGCTAAATACCGGATCGGTCAGAATAAGTTTGCCATCTATTTTAATTAGGAGCGTAGAATGCCCCAACCAGCATATACTCATTTCAGAAGAATCCTGATGAAAGCTTGACTTTTCAATAGGCAGAACCGCAATGGGACTTTGGGGGATCCGGTTTTCATTGTTCGAAAGAAATTCTTTCATCAGTTTGAAAAAGGGAACATCGCCAATTTGCATTTTGGTTTTCACCGGATTCTGGAATTGACCATTGCTGTAGTTGGGTGATTGCTGAATTCGGGACAAGCGCTCTTCCTTAGGTGCCGCTCCAAAAGAAGGATAAAGGCGAATAACCAGAAAGGCAATAACAATTAGAAAAAGGGCCGTGAGAAGAAGGATCATAATGATTTTTTTCATGATGCCTATGAAACAAGTTGGGGGCTAAAGAGTTTTTAGGGCGAAAAAAAAACCGCCTCGTGGGGCGGTTTAAAAGAATCTTTTATCCAAGATATGTTTTCAGCAATTTGCTTCTGGATGTATGACGCAATCGACGGATTGCTTTTTCTTTTATCTGACGAACCCTTTCGCGGGTTAGTCCAAATCTTTCTCCAATTTCTTCCAGGGTCATTTCCTGGCAGCCAATTCCAAAGAACATCCTAATGATGTCACTTTCACGTTCTGTAAGGGTAGCAAGAGCGCGTTCAATTTCACGGGCAAGCGATTCCATCATCAGACTACGGTCTGCATTTGGGGAATCGTTGTTGACCAACACATCGAGCAAGCTGTTGTCTTCTCCTTCAACAAAAGGAGCGTCAACAGAAATGTGGCGACCGGAAACTCTCAAGGTGTCTGCAACCTTCTCAGGTGGCAATTCCAGCGAGTCTGCGAGTTCCTCAGGAGATGGTTTACGTTCGTTCTCTTGTTCGAATTTTGAAAAAGCTTTGTTGATTTTATTCAACGAACCTACCTGGTTAAGCGGTAATCGAACAATACGCGACTGTTCAGCCAAAGCCTGAAGGATAGATTGACGGATCCACCAAACAGCATAGGAAATGAACTTAAACCCACGGGTTTCGTCAAACTTTTCAGCGGCTTTAATCAGTCCCAGGTTTCCCTCGTTAATTAAGTCGGGAAGGCTTAAGCCTTGGTTTTGGTACTGCTTCGCTACTGAAACTACGAAACGTAAGTTTGCGCGAGTCAGTTTTTCCAGCGCATGCTGATCGCCTTTTTTAATCCGCTGCGCCAACTCAACTTCCTCTTCAACTGTAATCAGATCCTCCTTGCCAATTTCTTGCAAATACTTGTCAAGTGAAGCACTCTCACGGTTGGTAATCGATTTTGTAATCTTTAATTGTCTCATATACCCTTCTAAAAAAAATCGTGCAAATATAGACTTTTAAGGTCAATAATTCAAATGAATGCCCAGCTTTGGTTAAAGCCTTTTGGTTTGTTAATTCTATGTGAATTATGGATGATTAATTCATGCCAAACACAAAGTAGGCTGGTTCTCCGTTTGAATATAAACCTTCAATTAATACTCCGCCTTTAGCCTGACTGACAATGCGTTTAAAATCATTAACCGCATTGACCGCCTCCTTGTTCACGTCCGTGATGATAAAACCTTCCTTTAGACCAGCGTCTTTCAGTTTGCCTTTATCCAAGTTGGTGATTTTTATTCCATGGCTTAAGCGTAGTTGGTATTTCTCCTTGTCTGACAACTCATCAAATTTAGCACCAAGAAAAATATTGTCACTAGCTTTGATGATTTCTGTATCTCCGTGCATGTTACGGAGGGTCACTTCAAATTGTTTCGGTTTGTTGTCTCTTTTTATCAAAATTTTTACAACATCGCCTGGACGGTGTTTGCTAATTTGTTCCTGCAGTTGAGCAGTTGAATTGACTTTCACACCATCGACACTGATAATCACATCTTCATTTTCAATTCCTGCTTCTTCGGCAGCACTGTTTTCATTGACTTTTCCAATAAAGACGCCTTCGATTTTATCCAGCTTATATTCTTCGGCAACTTCAGCCGTTACATCGCCTATGTTAACCCCAAGTAAAGCCCGTTGAACCTGCCCGTATTGCTTGAGGTCATCCACAACTTTGGCTACAATCGAAGCGGGTACTGCAAAAGAATATCCTGTGTACGAACCGGTTCTGGAGGCAATGGCCGTGTTGATTCCCACCAGTTCACCATTCATATTCACCAATGCTCCACCACTGTTCCCGGGGTTAACAGCAGCATCGGTCTGAATGAATGCTTCGATGCCCATATCGACACGGTTAATACCAATGTTGCGACTTTTGGCACTCACAATACCTGCAGTTACTGTTGACGTGAGGTTAAATGGATTGCCTACGGCCAAAACCCATTCGCCTAATTTTAAGGCGTCTGAATTTCCGAACTTCAGGAAAGGCAGGTTTTTCTCATCTATTTTAAGAACCGCAATGTCGGTTGTTGGATCAGCACCAATCAATTGAGCTTCGAACTGTCGGTTGTCGTTCAGTACTACCTGTATGTCGTCGGCATCATCAATCACGTGGTTGTTGGTTACAATGTAGCCATCGCTGCCTAGGATCACTCCAGATCCGGCTCCTTGCCTGATTTGAGGTTGCTGTTGCTGATAGCGGTCGCCATAGAACCACTCATAAAACGGGTTACTATGGAATTGTCTGGCTTGTTGTGTTGAGCTTACTTTTACGTGAACAACAGCATGCACTGAACTTTCAGCGGCATAGGTCAGATCTGGTGCCTCTCCTTGCGGCGCCGAAGGTAAGCTGGCATATCGTATGGATTGTTCCTGTGGAACAGTTACAATTTGAGGTTTTGCAAAGAAAGTATTGTATGCCCAAACGGCAATAAAAGCACTAAAAAGTGCAACCACGAAGGTTAATCCAATTCTTTTATAATCTTTCATGTTGTGTTTATTTTAAGATTAATAGCTCTTTCTAAACGTGCTAATTTAACACATAAAGAGTGCCAGTGTTTTTCTGTTTTTGTTTCATTTGAATTGTTTAACATGTTTTAACAGCTTTGGGTGGTTTAAAGGGCTTGATTCATAGGAGTGTTTGCTGAATCTCGTACAAATTTACCTGGTAGACATACTATAAATTTCCTATTGAATAACAGGCATTTGTTTGCTTGTGATACTGACATTATTTCATTATAATAGCTTAACTTTGTATGAAAATTGAAAACTTAGTCATTTTACTTTTTAGCGTGAATGGGGGAACAGGTAACCACTAAAAAGATTACTTCCAGAAGTTTAACAGTCACAATACGCAATATTGTCATTGTTTCTACTTTGTTGATGACGGTTTTTATTGCTAGTCTCATCAGCATCCATGAGTATTTGATTTTCCGGGACACAGCACGCCAGCAGCAAGAAATGTATTTTAAAGAGCACAAGTCGTTCATTCGAGATCTGATTGATATTGAAGTTGAATACATTGTCAGTCAGCGGCGTTTTTTCGATGAGCGAATCACTCAGCGTGTCAGGGAAAATGTTTACAATGCCCATAGCTTGGCCGAGAAAATCTATTTAGAGTATGGTAGTCATTATGATGAAAAGACGCTGAAGAAGCTAATTGTTGATGCGGTTTCTGCCATAAAAACACCAAGCCCTTACATGGATGTGTTTATTAATGATCTGGAAGGGACAGGCATTTATTACCCCGGAAAACCTGACTATTCCGGTAAGGATTTGCTTGAGCATACGGATATGCATGGCAATTCAGTTGTTCAACGAGAGTTGGATGTTTTATCCGTTGGGGATGAAGGCTATGTGCGCTACGGAGAGGATGATCAGCTCATTTTAGAGGATACTTTGCCCGAGAATAAAGTCGTTTTTGTGAAGAAGCTGGAGGCCTTGAATTGGTACTTTGGCTCAAAAACTTACCTGGAAGATTATTACGATACGTTTAGAAATGAAATTGCCCGTAAGATAAGTGGTGATCACTTTCGATACGGAGGATATGTTTTTGTCAATGAAACGGATGGGACTCCCATTGTTATGGATGGGGAGGTTTATAAGGGGGATTTTAATTTTCTGGATGGAAGTGATCCTGATAAGATGGCTGTTTTCGAGCAGGAGCTGGAGTTGACCATGGCCTCTCCTGAAGGAGATTATTTGTTGTATGATTGGATTAAGGTGGGCACGGGGCAAAAAATTCCCAAAATATCATTTGTAAGATTGGTTCCTGAATGCAATTGGTTTGTTGGAGGGGGATTCTTCCTGGATGAGATTTTAAGTGAAATCAGTCACCAGAAGGAGAAGTTAAGGAATGAATTAATTAAAAATTTAGCGATCCTCTTTTTAGTTTTATTGATGATTGTTTTTGTGCAGCTACTGGTTGTTTATCGGTTTAATGCCAATTTCTTAGCTGATTACAGCAATTTTACCAGGTTTTTTCAGACCGGAAAGCATCATTATAAAACCATTGAAGCGGGGCAATTGTACTTTGATGAGTTCAGAAGCATGGGGGAAGTAGCCAATGAAATGATTCACGAAAGACAAAGGGTGCATCGAGAGTTGGTTCAGGAGCAAAAAAAGGCAGAGGAATCGGATCGGTTAAAGACGGCATTTTTGGCCAATATGTCGCACGAAATCCGAACACCCATGAATGCAATTCTTGGTTTTTCAAGTCTGTTGAACGAGTTAGAGCTTACAGAAGAAGAAAAAAGGAATTATTTAAGGTTAATTGAGAAGAATGGCGAGGTTTTGCTTCAGCTGATCAGCGATATTATGGATATTTCTAAAATTGAATCCGATCAGTTGAAAGTTAACCCTGAGGAGTTTTTGCTTCACGAGTTGCTTGAAGAAGAATTGTGGAATTATACCGAGTTGGCTGCACATCTGGAAAATAAAGATATTCAATTCAAGCTGGAAAATAACTTGCCTGAAAATTACAAGATCCGAACGGATAAGTTACGGTTGAAACAGGTATTGGACAATTTAATCGGCAATGCTTTCAAATTCACGCAAGCAGGGAGTGTTGTTTTGCGGGTAAACAAACGTGCTTCGTGGGTACATTTTAGTATTCAGGATACCGGAATCGGTATTTCAGCTGACGACATAGACCAGATTTTTAAACGCTTTACCCAAGCCCGAACCCATGCTCAGAAAAACTATGGGGGAACAGGCTTAGGTCTGGCTATTTCCAAGCGAATTGTTCATTTGCTGGGGGGTGATATTGGAGTAAAGTCCATCCCGGGAAAAGGCTCCGATTTTTATTTTTACATTCCGGAAAGCCTGAGAGGCAAATAGAAAAAAACAGAAAGGAGCTTGATTAGCTCTTTAGCTGATCTTCCAGTATTTTCTTTAATTGGTTGAATTCATCTTCGTTAAAACCAGTTGAGCTGTAAATAATTTTTCCATCCCGATCGATCAGGTAATTTCTGGGAATGAATTGCTTGGCAAATTTTGCATAGACTTGTCTTTCCGGATCAGCAATAAAATCGAGTGAAAAGTCCTTTTCGACCTTAAATGCGGCCAGCTCTTCCTTGGAGTGCTCACGTCCAATCACCAAAAGCGTGAACTTAGGGTTGTCTTGGTATTTTTCAAAAATGTCTTGTTGAATGTGTGGAAGCTCCTTTAAACAGGGGCCGCACCAGGTGGCAAAAAAGGTAACCATAACCACTTGTCCTTTTAATTCGGACACTGACTTTTCCATTCCTTCAGCATTGGTATATGTGAATGCGGGAACTTGTTGGCCAACATGGACCAAGCTGGCCTTATCTTCCGGACTTTGACAACCAGAAAACAGGGTAAAAACAGTAAGTAAAAGACTGGCGAAAATGGGAGTCGTGTAATGGCGTGTCATAATAAAGATGTATTGAATGAACAATTGGTGCTAGGGTAAAATCATAAAAAACTTCCGGATTTTTACCCGGAAGTTTCAGCGGTGTGTATGTCGTTTTTAGTTACAGCGACTTAAGAAATGCATTCACGTTTTTCTCAATGCGATCGTTGATTGCTTCGGTTTCTGACTTAACAAAAGAATCTCCCGTGATGTTTTCAAACAATTCGATGTAGCGTTCAGAAACGGAGCTGACAAAAGCTTCATCCATTACAGGAATTTGTTGCCCGTCTTTTCCCTGGAAACCATTCTCAATCAGCCATTGGCGAACAAATTCTTTGGATAATTGCTTTTGATTTTCTCCTTTTTGAAGACGTTCTTCGTAGCCATCAGCATAGAAATAGCGGGAAGAGTCTGGGGTGTGAATCTCGTCAATCAGGAAGATTTTGCCATCTTTTTTTCCAAACTCATATTTGGTGTCGACCAGAATCAGTCCTTTTTCTGCTGCTATTTCGGTACCGCGCTGGAATAATTTACGGGTGTAGTCTTCCAGCATTTCATATTCTTCTTTGCTCACCAAACCTTGGGCAATAATGTCCTCGCGCGAAATATCCTCATCGTGGCCTTCGTCTGCTTTGGTTGTTGGTGTTAGGATCGGCTGGTCGAACTTCTGATTTTCAACCATCCCATCAGGCATCGGAACGCCACAGAGGGTGCGTTTGCCATCGCGGTATTCCCGCCAGGCATGGCCTGTCAGGTAGCCCCGGATCACCATTTCTACCTTGAAAGGCTCGCAGTGGTGGCCTACGGTTACATTGGGGTCCGGAGTCGCAATTTTCCAGTTTGGAACAATGTCGGCAGTTGCATCCAAGGATTTGGCTGCAATTTGGTTCAGCACTTGTCCTTTGTAAGGAATTCCTTCAGGCAATACCACATCAAAAGCTGAGATGCGATCAGAAACAACCATCACCAGGTATTCATCGTTGATGTTGTAAACATCGCGCACTTTGCCATGATAGACATTTTTTTGCTTCGGAAAGTTAAAATCAGTTCTTGTTAATGCTTTCGTCATTTTTGTCGTTTTTATCTTTTTTATATGCTTCTTTCTTTGCTAACTCTTTCTGGTAATATTGGTCGTAGGCATTGACAATGTCACGCACCAGTCGGTGACGAACAATGTCATTGGCATCAAACTGAACAAACGAAATGTCCTTGATGTTCTTCAAAATTTTCTTAGCCTGAACCAAGCCGGATTGGTGAACCGAAGGCAGGTCGATCTGCGTCTCGTCGCCGGTTATAATGAATTTGGCATTCATCCCCATTCGGGTTAAAAACATCTTCAGCTGATTGAGCGTTGTGTTTTGCGCCTCGTCCAGAATCACAAAGGCATCGCTCAGTGTACGTCCGCGCATAAAGGCCAGCGGGGCAATCTGGATGATGCCGTCTTTCATAAATTCTTCCAGTTTTTTAGCCGGTATCATGTCCTGTAAGGCATCGTAAAGCGGTTGCAGGTACGGATCAATTTTCTCCTTTAAATCTCCGGGCAGAAAGCCCAGACGTTCGCCGGCTTCAACGGCCGGCCGGCTTAAAATAATTCGTTTGATTTCCCGGTTTTTCAGTGCCCGAACAGCCAATGCAATGGCCGTATAGGTTTTGCCGGTACCGGCAGGGCCAATGGCAAAAATCAGGTCAGCTGTTTTGCTTTCCTCCACCAACACCCGTTGGTTAGGGGTTTTAGCACGAATGGGTTTCCCGTTGATGCCATGCAGCAGCACTTCTTTGGGATTTTCAAATTCAACTTCAAGCTGAGAGAAATCGTTATTCATGACCTGATTAATGGTGTCCAGGCTTAAAACATTAAATTGGTGATAATGATCCATTAAAAGGTGAAACTTTTTTTCAAAAGCTTCGCTTTCGGTCTCATCGCCTTGTATGATTAACTGATTGCCTCGGCTGACAATGTTTAGTTTTGGAAAGTATGTTTTGATCAGGTCGATTTTGGTGTTGTTTACACCGTAAAACTCCAGAGGGTCAACTCCTTCGAGATATATTTGTTTTTCAAACATTAGAATTGTTTCAAGTCACTTACACTAACAGCAAAAATAGCAAAAATGTTGGTAGTTGCCGGAAAAATATGAGGGTGCATACGGTCATTTTTGGGAAGGTAGTGCCGGAGTTTGTGCAATCCGAATCAGTAAGTTTTCAATCAACCTGATGGCATTTTGCTGGCTGCCGGAAAAATTATTCAGGAAAATGGCAAACAGCATTTTTTGATTGTGATAACTGGTTAGCTCTCCGGCATAGCAACGCACCCGGGTCATACTGCCGCTCTTGGCCCGCAAGCTTTCTCCCGGGAAGTTGACCGGATTGAAGAAGTAAAGTGTTCCATTGGGTACCGAAGGAAGCGTTTGAAAAAAATCTTCGCCATAGCTGCTGTTGGACTTCATCTCGTACAAAATGTTAACCAGTTGGTTGGTTGTTAAAGCATTGAAATGGGATAAGCCGCTGCCATCAGCCATGAAAAAGCCTTTGGTGTCGATACCCCTTTTTTCCCAGAAATCGGAAATCACGTCAATTCCTTTTTGCGTTGAACCTTCTCCATGAATTAAAAAGGCCAGGTATTTTAGCAAATGCTCCGAAAAGAGATTGACACTTTCGTGGTTGATTACCCGGATGATTTCCAGTAGCTCAGGGGAGCGGGTGATGGCAAGTGGTTGCAACTGACGATTGGCCTGCCGCTGGGCTTGGTTTTGAATGAACCCATTTAGGCTGATGTTGGCTTTTTTCATTCGGTCCAAAAGATCCCAGGCCAGCAAAAACGGGGGATTGGGGATAGCTGCTTTGATCTTGAAATCGGTTCTGCCTTTCGGAATGGTTCCCCGAATGATTTGTTGGTTCGACCGGGGGGCTCCGTAAACATAGGCCAGGTCGCGATTGCGGTTAGATGATAGCACTTTGTTTTGTAATTCCAGGCCCGGAATAAAAGGCGTGGTATAGTTTACCGAAGTAGGCTGTCCGGCTTGGCCGGGCGAGCTGAAGTGAATGGTGTACAGGTTGTCGTAAACAGACAGTGCATAGGTTCCGGCACCATAATAGTTCCCCAAGTCTTCCCAGATCCAGGTGTCAGGGATGGGCTGTTCTTCAAAAATAGTCGCATCGGTAATCAGGTTGCCGGTGATGTGGGAAATGTTGGCTTTTTTTAATTGATCGACCCATTGATCCAGAAAGTGATTTTGTAGGTAATGCTCCTTGAAATAGGCAGAGCCTAAAGCCGGATCGCCTCCACCAACAATGACCAGATCGCCCCAAAGCGTGTCGTTTTTGATTTCGCCGGAATAGGCCAAGCGAGTTTCAAAACAAAAGTCGGGGCCGAGCATTTCAAGCGCTGTGGCTGTGGTTACCAACTTCAGGGTTGATCCTGGCACCAGGCTTAGTTGGGGCGATGTTTGTGCCAGAATTTTGCCGGTTTCAGAATCTTTTAAATAAATGCCAACGCTGGCATGTTCTAAGTGGGGATTCTTCAGCCATAGGTCGATCTCATGCTTCAGTGAATTCTGAACTTCCTGCGATCTGCTAATCCAGCTAAGGCAGGTAATGAGCAAACTTATAAAAACGAACCTGATTGTGATCATGGATGTAGTTTGTAAATCAGTGACTTTGTTGGTGATAGTCGGTGCTGACTGTCAATTTGGGACGGAAGGTATTGATTTCGCCTGAATAAATAAAAAAATCGATCTCGAAAACCCGCTTGGTTACTTTTTCTTCAACTACAGCAATTGAATGCATGAATCAAGAGGACTTTTTAGGAGCCATTCCTGGTTCATTTTTGTAGAAACTTTCTACAGCGTAATGGGTAATCCACATGCTTGAATTTTCAATTAAGGCTTATGTATTTGTGTTTGGCATCCTTGTAGTGTTTTGTTTGTGAGTGTTTTGGGATGTTTTTGGTTTTCTGGCTTCCTTTTTTTGGCACACTTATTCCTAATAAGAAGGTCATAGAAACATATTATAAATGTAAAATCCTTAAAAATTAGAAGCTATGAAAAAAGGAATGATAATTACAGCAGCCGTAGTGGTAATGGGAATGAGTATGCCAGCTGGCCTTATGGCCGCAAACGCACAACAGTTTGCAACAGTTGCACAGGAAGAGGTAACTTACGAAGAAATGGAAGTGGAAAACCTGCCTGAAGCAGTCACCAAGGCAATTTCGGATGGTTATGCCGATTATACGCTGGCTAAAGCTTATCAGGGATCTGATGGTAGTTACAAAGTAAAGTTAACCAAAGATGATGAAAAGATTGCTGTTTTCTTCAATGCCAGTGGCGAGTTCCTGAAAATTGAAAGGGTTGAAGACCCTATGGAATAAACGAAAAGTAAATCATCAATTCGATGAATGCTGGTCATTGTTGACCAATTTGAACCCTTATCAAGAAGAAGAAATTCTGATTGATAAGGGTTTTTTTATAAACCTTTTAGTCGGTGAATACTTATAACAGAGTATACAATTAAGCGAGGAAAGACTCGTTTATGCAAGATGAAAACGCATGATGAAAATTTATGGCAAGCATTCTTATAATAGATGATGATGTAACTTATGGTTTGATGCTGAAAACACTGTTGGAGAAGAATAACTATGAAGTAACAACGGTGGCCTCGCCTGTTGAGGTGAAGCAACTGATTCGGAACAACCGCTTCGATGTGGTGTTGACTGATCTTCGCATGCCGGATATCAGTGGGATGGAACTCATTCATCTGGTGAAAAAGCAAGCGCCTCAAACACAGATTGTGATGATGACCGGTTACGCCGATATTGCCACAGCCATTGAGTCCATCAAAAAGGGAGCGTTTAGTTATATTCCCAAGCCTTTAAGCCCGGATGAGCTTTTGAATGTCATTAGGGAAGCCCTGAGCGCTGCGGCTGAAACGAAGACAGCGGAGGCGCCTGTTACTGCCAGAGGGCAGCTGGTTGATTATCGGGAAGGCGTAAGCAAACCGGCGCGGAAATTACAAGAACATATTGAATTGGTGGCTCCTACGCCCATGTCAGTGCTTATAGTTGGGGAGAGCGGAACCGGTAAAGAATATGTTGCCAAGTTGATTCATGCCAAAAGTAAGCGTGCCCACAAACCTTTTGTAGCCGTTGATTGTGGAGCCATTCCCAAGGAATTGGTGGCCAGTGAGTTTTTCGGTCATGTAAAAGGATCTTTCACCGGAGCAGTGGCCGATAAGGTGGGCTATTTCGAGGCGGCCAATGGGGGCACTTTGTTTCTGGATGAAGTGGGCAACCTCAGCTACAACACCCAGATTCAGTTGTTACGCGTTTTGCAGGAGCGGCTGGTAAAGCCGGTAGGCAGCAACAAGGAAACGGCAGTGGATGTGCGGGTAGTTGCAGCTACCAACGAACAGCTTACAGAGGCGCAGCAAAAGGGCGATTTTCGCGAAGATTTATACCATCGGCTCAATGAATTTCAAATTAGCGTTCCTCCGCTGCGCGAACGACAGGAGGACATTTTGTACTTTGCTCATCATTTTTTGGAACAGTCGAATCAGTATTTAAATAAGGATGTTCGGGGCTTTGAAAAAAGTCTGGAACCGGTATTGCTAAATTACTCCTGGCCTGGCAACCTGCGGGAAATGAAAAATATTGTTAAACGTGCAACTCTTTTAGCCAAGAGGGACTGGATTACCTGGAATGAAATTCCAGCCGAACTGTATGCTGATGCTGAAAAAGGTCAATTTGCTTTGCGCAATGAGCACGATGAAAATCAACTTATTTTGAAGGCCTTGAAAGCCACTAACTACAACAAAAGTCAGGCGGCCCGTTTGCTGCAAATTGACCGAAAGACTTTGTACAATAAGTTGAAAGAGCATAAGATAATCTTGCCTGAGCGTAAATAAGCCAATCGCTGCTAGTCTTCTAAGGATTGCTCTGCTACAAGTGTGCTGAGAAGGGCTTCAATTTGAACGATGGCATTCCGGCTCAGGCTTTCCCGTTCCGAACGTGTCAATCGGCCTTCTTCCAGCTGACTTAAAAGAGTAACCACTTCACGGGCTTCCAGCTGTTTAAACAGAGGCAGCATTTTATGAGCCAGCTCGGTCAGCGCTTGTTCATCGCATTGTTGCAAATGTTGCCTGAAAAGTTCCAGGTTTTGCCGGCTTGATTGCACCAGAGAGTTCAAAATCAAGCGCAAGCTTTCTGCGTCGCTGTCAGCAAAAGCCTTGATCTTTTCAAGGGTGTAATTGGGCTTTTGATTTTCCATGCTATTCGTTCGTGTTGTCATAATTCCTGCTGTCTTTTTTTACGTTTGGTTAAAACGTGTTCGTGATGATAACAAGTTGCGTGAACTGATTGTTAATTCGGGAGCTTTATCAGCTTATTTTATGCTCTTTGAAGTAACTTGTTTGACGTCTCACGTATAATTTGAAGAGCACAGATCTGCCACTTTTTATTGGGTCATTTCAGCGTCGGGACGATAATGTTTTTGGTTTGTTTTTTCTTCAGTGACAGCTGAATCGACTGAATGTACTGTCCAGGATGAGTGAGACAGGATCAATTAGCGTTATTCCAAAAACTTCGATTATGAAAGGTAAGGCCAGTTTATTAAAAGTATATATATCAGAATTCGATAAAATAGGAGCAGTTCCTTTGTATGAAGAAATTGTTACTGAGGCGCGTAACCGTGGGTTAGGAGGAGCAACTGTGCACCGGGGAATTCTTTCCTTTGGTGCGAGTCACTCCATTCATTCTATGAAAATGTTTGCTTTGTCAAGTCATCTGCCCGTTGTTGTTGAAGTGGTTGATACAGATGATACTATCAAAGAGTTTGCCGATCGGGTTGTTGAGTTGATTGAACAATCCAAAAGGGGAGCCTTGGTTATCATTCAGCCGGTTGATGTTGTGCACTACAAGCCAGGAGAAAAGTATAACCAGTTTAAGACCTTTTAACTGTTTGTTATTTCGGTTATTCTGTTGCTTTTTAGGCGACCAGATGAGGCTTTTTATACTTTTTCGGTCATATGATCAGAGTTCGTTTTTGTTAAAACCACAGTAGAATGGGAAACGAGGCAGTGTTGAGCTGATTTTACTGGTTAAATTTAGGTTATCCATAGTAGGTAGACCTCTTAATTCTCGGTCGGATTTTGTACCTTTGCCAAGGTTTTTTTAAGGTTTCTAAAAATCAGAAATTTAAGATAATTACTAAGTTTAATTCAAAACCATAAATCATGTTAATTAATAACGTCGTTGGTAGAGAAATTTTAGATTCTCGTGGTAATCCTACAGTAGAAGTTGAAATCACGCTGGAGTGCGGAGCTATTGGTTTAGCTGCTGTTCCTTCTGGTGCTTCAACCGGTGAAAACGAAGCTCTTGAGTTGCGTGATGGCGATAAAGGCCGTTACCTTGGAAAAGGAGTGTTAAAAGCGGTTGAAAATGTGAACAACGCGATTGCCAAAGAAATTATTGGTATGGACGCTTCAAACCAAGTTGCTATTGACAGCAAATTGTTGGAATTGGACGGTACCAAAACCAAATCAAAATTAGGCGCTAACGCGATGTTGGGTGTTTCTTTAGCTGTTGCCAAAGCTGCTGCTAATGCACTTGATTTACCGTTATATCGTTACATCGGTGGAACCAATGCGAAAACATTGCCTGTTCCTATGATGAACATTATCAATGGCGGATCTCACTCTGATGCTCCGATCGCTTTCCAGGAATTCATGATTCGTCCTATTGGTGCTCCTTCCTTCCGTGAAGGTTTACGCATGGGTGCTGAAGTATTCCACAGCCTGAAAAAAGTATTGCACAAGCGTAACCTGAGCACTGCAGTAGGTGACGAAGGTGGTTTTGCTCCTGCTTTGGACGGAACTGAAGACGCTTTGAACTCAATCATTGAAGCAATCAAAAACGCTGGTTATAAGCCAGGTCGTGCTGAAGACGGTGGTGATGTATCTATCGCTTTGGACTGTGCTGCTTCTGAGTTCTACAGCAACGGAGTATACGATTACAGCAAATTCGAAGGCGAAGGCGGTGCAAAACGTAACTCAAAAGAACAAGCTGCTTATTTGGCTGAATTGGTTGCTAAATTCCCTATCGATTCAATCGAAGACGGAATGGACGAAGGCGACTGGGATGGTTGGGTTGCTTTGAACGCTGAAATCGGCGACAAATGTCAATTGGTTGGTGACGACTTGTTCGTAACTAACGTTGAATACTTGCAAAAAGGTATCGAGTTGGGAGCTGCTAACTCAATCCTGATCAAAGTAAACCAAATTGGTACTTTGACTGAAACATTGGATGCAATCGAAATGGCACACCGTGCTGGTTATACTTCTGTAACTTCTCACCGTTCAGGTGAAACAGAAGATTCAACTATCGCTGACATCGCTGTTGCAACAAATTCAGGTCAGATCAAAACTGGTTCATTGAGCCGTTCAGACCGTATGGCAAAATACAACCAACTGCTTCGTATTGAAGAGCAATTGGGTGATGCTGCTATCTACGGATACAAAAAAATCTACAAGAAGTAATTTTTACGACTGAATAGTATGGAAGCCACTTTCTGAAAAGAGAGTGGCTTTTTTTATTGTGTAAAATGATTGTCCGTACGAATCTTTTGGCACTGCCAATTGATGCCGTTGAGGGGCTTACTTCAATGTATGATTATTGAATGAAAGCCTAGTTGACAGCGGGTTTTACTCGTACTTTTCGGGAGCTTTTCAGTTTAGGGTGGTGGATTTCCGGATTGAATAAGGTCAGTGTCAAACAAAAACGGCTGCCATTGCCCGGACTGCTTTGTACTTTGATTTCACCGTTCAGAGCTATGGTAAATTCCTTACAAACGGTTAAGCCCAAACCCGAACTTTTCTCGCCCTCAGTTCCCGGCGTAATCTTTGCCCGGTCAACCTGAAACAGGATAGGAAGTTTTTCAGGAGGGATGCCAATCCCGGAATCCTGGATGCAAAGCTCAGCAACGCGATCGCCGGAACAGTAGCTTAACCGGATTGTGCCTTCTTTAGGAGTGAATTTAACGGCGTTGTTGATCAGGTTGCGGCAGATGGTTCTCAGCATATTTCGGTCAGCCCAAACCTGCACATCTTCCACGTCTTCGCAAACTAAACGAATGGCTTTTGTTTGCGCAATTGGCAGGTACAGGTCAAAGCATTCTTCAACAATTTCCTGTAAACTAACCTTCTCAAAGAACGGGCTTAAGCCCTCCGACTGGCTTTTTGCCCAGTTTAGCAGGTTGTCGGTTAACTCTAAAACCTGATCATTTTTTTGCTCCATCATTTGAGCAACGGTTTCCAGATCGTCGTAACGTTTGTCTTCCAGGTAGAAACCAATGAGTTTGGCAACATTGGCAATGGATACCAACGGGCTGCGTAAATCATGGGCAATAATTCCAAACAGCTTATTTTGCGTATCAATCGATTTTTGCAATTTTTCATTCTGATCCGAGATTTGATTGTTCTGCTTCAAAATGCGTTTGCCCTGCACTTGTAAAAGCCGGTTTACCTTGCGGTAGTAATAATAGAAGTAAATGAAAATAGCCAGGATGCCCGAAACTAAGAAAATGACAATGAACAGGTAGTTTCGCTGGGCGCGTTGAATGTATAGTTCATCTTCCTTCAGCTGATTGTCCTGCTCAAGCAAGGTGATTTGGGTATTCTTTTTCTCAGTTTCGTATTGCTTTTCAAGCTCCAGGATTTTCTCTGTGGTTTCAAGTTGATAGATGGTGTCGTTGAGCTGGCGGAAAAGATCCATGTAGTTAAGGGCCTTATCTAAATCCTCAACCGATTGGGTTTCGTACCCACGCCCCCAATAGTTGAGGTAAAGGTTTTTATAATTACCCAGGATCGATTTTTTGTGATCGATTGCTTTGGCGATTTCCAGCGCTTTTAAAAAATAAACTTCAGCCTTGGAGTATTGATCCTGATCTACTTGGATTGCTCCCAACACCCGGTAACAACGTTCAATTTGCGTTTGATCTCCAATCGTCATATAAGCTTCCAACGACTGATTGATGTAGTCTTCAGCTTGCTGATAGCGCTTTTGCCGGTAATACAAGGCCCCCAGGTTATAGGTAATTGATGCCAGATTGGCTGGGTGGTCAGCTTTTTTAATTTCCTGGTACGCTTTGCTGTAAAGTGCTTCGGTTTTGTCATATTTCCGTTGTACCGCATACACATTGCCTTGATTCATGAAAAGGCTGAAGCGCTGAAGAGGAGTTAACTGGAAAAAATAGTTTTCTTCCAACTGGCTGAAATAACTTAAAGCCACATCATAATTCTTCATTTTCCGATGAACCATACCCAAGTTATTTAAAATACTAAAGCGAAGGTCAATGGCATCGGTGCTCGTTAATAGTTTTTGGGCAGCAATCAAATGCTCAATGGCAAGCTTAAAGTTGTAATCATCCTGAAAATTACTGGCTAGCTGAATGTGTGTTTCAATTTCTGCAATCCGGTTAACCTGTTGTTGGGTTTGGCCTAATAGCTGATTTAGGATGGTATAAGCGGTATCTTTTTTCCCAGCCTGGTAGTAGGCTTTGCCCTGGATCAGTTGGGTTTCCCAAATTCCCTGCTGATAATCGATTGTTGTTGCTTTTTGGAAAATCTCCTGGCTTAAGAGAAGCGCGCTGTCCAGGTTGCGATTGGTCAGTTCATCAAGTTGTTGCAGTAAATGGTTGATCGCAGTTGTGTCAGCCTGCTTTGTAGCGGGAACTTGAGCATAAGTGTCCGTCAAGCCCAGAAGGAGTAGTAAGGATAGAAAGCATTGCTTTGGCATGATCACCAAGGATTAGAGAAATATTACATAAGCACAGCGAAAGTTACAAAAAAGGCTTGGTATTATAACGATTGTTTAGAAAAAGGTAACCCGAAATTTGTCAGGTTACCTTTATCGGGTTGGTTCTGGAATTATTCTGATGAATCAATAAAGTCAATGTCGGTTTCTTCGTCTGGTGGAGGGCCCATTAGACCTTTGGCAACAACTTGCCGACCCAGGCACTTGATGGTTTGGTACTTGCTTGCAGTTTCCAGCGGAATGCTGACTGACGTGGAGAAAATAGGAGTCTCCGGACCATTCATGAGTTGGGTGGTTGTCGATAATTCGATGATGACACCCCAGTAGGCTTTTTCACCCTTTTTGACTTCCTGCTGTGTGATCGAGGAAATGGTTTGTGTTTTACCGGCTGTCAGAACCACATCCAGCACGTAGTCCTCTGCGGTTTTGCTTAAGCTTAAGTAAGGTTTGTAGCTTTTCATAAATTCAATTTTTGGAATTTTTCAGTAGTGAAGTTAAAAAATAATCTGCTTATTTTATATAAGCCTCTATAAATCTTTTCATTAAATGAAACAAACAGGCTTTTCTTCAATTTGTTTCTTTCAAAGAAAAATAAAATTTGAAAAGCTGTATAGACTGGTTAGCTTACGGATGTAAGCTTTAGATTAAAAATTGACTTTGTGAGGAGCAAAAAGGAGGGGCTATAAGAAAAAGAAGAGCCCCGAACTTTGTGATAGATCGGGGCTCAATCTTATATTCCGTGTGAATTTATTTTACATCAGCAGCACAACGAAATCCGGTATTGAAAAGCGATGTTTCGTGTGAGTTGAATGACCGTCCGGAAACGGTAAAACTAGCTTCGCCATTTTGGTCAAAAAAGAAAGAGCCGCCACGGATTACTTTCACATTTTCATCTTTGCGGAAAGGCATGCTGTTTCCCGGATAGAGCTGATACGTGTCGGCACACCAGTTCCAAACATTGCCGCCCATATCGGTCAATCCGGCTTCGTTTTTTCCAAAGGCTCCAACGGGCGAAGTCAATTGGTAGCCATCTTCATTGCTATTGTGGTTTACCTCGTCGCCTTGCCAAACATTGGCTTTGTACTGTCCGTTTTTAACGAGCTGGTCGCCCCAGCTGAAACGTTGCTGATTGTTTTTGCCACTTCGGGCAGCCACTTCCCATTCGGCCTCGGTGGGCAGTCGTTTGCCGGCCCATGAGGCGTAAGCTTTCGCATCGTTCCAGCTCACATGCGTTACCGGGTGGTTATTGGTAGCTTTATCATGATCCGGCCCCAAAGGATATTCCCAGTTGGTGCCTTTTTTCAACTCCCATTGATTGGTTGTGAAGTTAAATACGCCCGAATCCCCAAACTTTTCAGCTTCTGTTTTATAACCAGTAGCCTCAATAAATTGTCGGAACTGCGCCACGGTTACGGGCGATTGGTCGATATAGAAGGCATTGAGGTCAACAGCATGCACCGGTTGTTCATTGGGCAAGCCCTTATCGCTGCCAATAAAATAGCTTCCGGCAGGAAATTGCACCATGTTGGTGAAATCGGGAGTTGCCTGTTCGGCAACTTGGGCAAGTTCTTGTTTTGGAGACTCAGGGGCTTGGTTCGTTGCTTGTTTCGAGTTGCTTGAGGAATTACTGCAGGAGGCGATCAGGCATCCGGTAATGGCGATGGTTGCTAATTGAATTTGCATGTTGAGCTTGTAAAAATTGAGCCTAAAATTGCTGAATTCTATTGGTTATTCAAAATAAAAAAACGGCTGATTGGAGCACTTATGCAGGTGAATCGAGTTGGCGTTTTGACGAAGAAAAGATTGTTTACTTGTCGAATAAATTTTCGTATACCAAAAAGTTGTTGTTCTTTTAGTATCGTAAAATCTTAAAAACCAAAGATCATGAAACGGAAAGCATTTCTATTGACAGCTATTCTTTTGGTCGCGATATCCGGCTGTGTGATTGTTTCATTCTACCCCTTATATACTGAAGATGATTTATTTCCCAATGATTTGTTGCTTGGAGAGTGGATGGATTCGGACTCTGCGGTGTGGGCTTTTGAGTTTAATTACAGCGGAGAGCATGTGCCTGAAAACCTAGACAGTACAGCTTATATTTTACGCATTAAGGATGAGGGAGAGGAGGGTTTTTCCAAAGAATCCTTCCTGGTTCACCTGATTAAGCTTGAAGACCACTATTTCCTGAATTTTAAACTGGATGATTATTTTGGGAAAGATCCTGATTTTTTCGATATGCATCTGGTGTCTGTCAACAGTTTTGCCCGCTTGAAGCTGACGGACAAAGGGCCTCAAATCAATTGGTTTGATTTGGAATGGCTGGAAAATTTGATTGAGCAGGACCCAAGCTCAATTGCACATGAAAACAATGGCGATCGTATTCTGTTGACCGCCAAAACACCAGAACTTCAAAGGTTTGTCCTAAAATATGCCAATTCGGAAGCTGCTTTTGAAAATGGCCTGTCTGCAACATTGACCCGGATTGAGAAGTGATCAGCCCATTGGCTGAATCACCCCGGCATTCCGGGCTTTACAGTTCAAACCATTCTTCGGCTTTCAGATGATAGTCTTTTTCATCTTTATGGCGGAAGGTGTTGGTGCGGGGAACAGGCTCATAATTTTCGCAGTAGCTGCTGCTGTTAGTAATGATGTCTTTCAAGGCTTCAATAAATAAATTGACTTCCGCATTGGTCATTGTCGGATGGAGCGACCAACGCACCCAGCCCGGCTTCTCGGACATGTCGCCCAAGTTGATTTGCTCGGTAATTTCAGAAGAACGCTCGGCCGTTACTTCCAATAAGAAATGGCCGTAGGTGCCTGCACAAGCACAACCGCCACGCACCTGAATGCCATATTGATCGTTGAGCAGCTGAACTAACAGGTTGTAATGAATTCCAGGCACATAAAATGAAATGACCCCCAACCGGTCACGATCCTGATCGGCCAGAATTTTGACTTCCGGAATGCTGTCCAGCCCTTCGAAAGCAAGTTGCAACAACTCTTCCTCGCGGGCGCGGATGTTATCCATACCCATTTGATCTTTTAGTTGAAAGCAGAGAGCGGTCTTAATGGATTGTAAAAAACCCGGTGTCCCACCGTCTTCACGAGCTTCAATATTGTCCACATACTTGTATTTACCCCAAGGGTTGGTCCAGTCTACCGTTCCGCCTCCCGGATGGTCGGGTACGGTGTTGTGATACATCGATTTGTCGAATACCAGAACGCCGGAAGAGCCGGGACCCCCTAAGAATTTGTGCGGCGAAAACAGAATGGCATCCAACTTCATCATCGGGTCTTCGGGATGCATGTCTATCTCGTCATAGGGGGCCGAAGCAGCAAAGTCAATGAAGGCTACGCCACCAAACTCATGCATAATTTTTGCCAGTTCGTAGTAAGGCGTACGAATTCCTGTTACATTGGAACATGCCGTAAATGAGCCGATTTTAAACGGCCGGTCTTTATATTCTTCCAGTTTCTTGCGCAAATTTTCCGGTTTTACCAGCAGGTTTTCATCCGGCTCAATAATGACCACGTCAGCAATGGTTTCGTACCAGCTGGTGTGGTTCGAATGGTGCTCCATGTGCGTAATAAAAACCACTGGCTTTTCGCGTTCGTGGATACACTTTTTCCCCGATATTTTACCGCAGACCTTCAACCCTAGAATGCGCTGAAACTTATTAATAACTGTAGTCATTCCGAAGCCGGCGGTAATGATGACATCATTGGGCCCGGCATTGACATGTTTTTTTATGATCTGATGAGACAACTGATAGGCCTTGGTCATTAAGGCACCAGTTTCGCTGGTTTCGGTATGGGTGTTGGCTACAAACGGGCCAAATTGTTCCTGAAGCTTCTGTTCAATGGGACGGTACAAACGTCCGCTGGCAATCCAGTCGGCATAAAGTATTTTTTGGGTTCCAAACGGGCTTGTAAATGATTGGTCAATTCCAATGATGTTTTCCCGAAATGTGCTAAAATAGTTTTCCAGTTGACTCATCTTTCTTTTATATTCTACCACGGCAAAATAAGGTGTTTCAACTGACATATGAACAGAAAAAAGTCATTTTTTTTCATTCAAAAAAGCAGGTGGGGGAAAACGATGGTGACAATTCGTCATTTTTTGGAAGTGGCACAGGCTTTGAAAATATGCAGCCGTAAAATTCGATGTTAAACTAAAAAAATAAATAGCGATGCAAAAAGGTAAAATTGGCGTTTCAAGTGACAATTTATTCCCGATCATCAAAAAGTTTTTATACTCAGATCACGATATTTTTCTTCGTGAAATTGTGTCAAATGCTGTTGATGCGACTCAAAAATTAAAAACATTGGCTGGCCGTGGCGAAACAAAAGCTTCAGTAGAAGATGCAAAAGTACGGGTTTCGTTGGACGAAGAGAAGAAGACCATCACCGTTTCGGATAATGGGATTGGAATGACAGCCGATGAAATTGAAAAATACATCAACCAGATTGCTTTCTCGGGAGCCAATGAATTCCTTGAAAAATACGAGAACGATGCGAATGCGATTATTGGACATTTCGGATTGGGTTTCTATTCTTCTTTCATGGTTTCGGACAAGGTGGAAATTGTTACCAAGTCGCACCAGGAAGGAGCTACTGCCGTAAAATGGTCATGCGATGGAAGTCCGGAATACAGCATTGAAGAGGCTGATCGTGATGGTGAGGGAACGGACATTATCATGTATGTGAATGAAGATTCCAAAGAATTCCTAAATAAGGAGAGGATTTCTGAAATTCTGAATAGATATTGTAAGTTTTTGCCGGTGCCAGTAGTGTTCGGAAAACAAACCGAATGGAAAGATGGCCAACAAGTGGAAACGGAAGAAGACAATCAGATCAATGAAACAAACCCAGCCTGGACCAAAGCTCCGGTTGATTTGAAAGAGGAAGATTATGCTTCGTTTTACCGCAAGCTTTACCCCATGGGCGATGATCCGTTGTTTAACATTCACCTGAATGTGGATTATCCATTCAACCTGACCGGAATTTTGTATTTCCCAAAATTGAAAAACAGCATCGAGGTTCAGAAGAATAAGATTCAACTGTACTCGAACCAGGTTTTTGTAACCGATTCGGTAGAAGGAATTGTACCCGAATTCCTGACCTTGCTGCATGGGGTGATTGACTCGCCGGATATTCCCTTGAACGTATCTCGTTCGTATTTGCAGAGCGATTCAAATGTGAAAAAGATCAGCAGCCACATCACTAAAAAAGTGGCCGATCGTTTGAACCAGTTGTTTAAAGACAACCGGGAAGATTTTGAGAAGAAATGGGATGACCTGAAGATTTTTATCGAATACGGAATGCTGACCGATGAAAAATTTGCTGAACGGGCGATGAACTTCTTCCTGTTTAAAAATACCGATGGAAAGTATTTCACTTTTGAAGAATATGAAAATCTGATTAAGGAAAACCAAACCAACAAGGACAACAACCTGGTTTACTTATATACCAGCAACATGGACGAGCAGTACACCTTTGTTCAAACGGCCAAAGATAAGGGATATGATGTATTGGTGATGGACAATGTGCTGGCAACTCCGCTGCTGAATAAGTTTGAGCAGCAATACTCCGACAAGCGCTTTGTACGGGTTGACTCGGATGTGGTTGAAAACCTGATTCAGAAAGAAGAAGAAACAGAAAGCCTGAGCTGGGAAGAGAAAGAAGAGCTAAGTCCGATTTTCCAGGCCGTGTGTCCCGAAACGAATGGTGTAAACTACATTGTTGACTTTAAAAACATGGGGGAGAAGGGCCAGCCAATTGTGATTACCCGCAATGAATTCATGCGACGCATGAAAGACATGGGACAACTACAGGGTGGAATGAGCATGTATGGCGATTTGCCCGACAGCCTGAACCTGGTGGTTAACACGGCTCATCCGTTGGTGCAAAAAGTGTTGGAGGCCAAAGAAAACAAGATGGGCGAGGAGTTTACCACCATCAAAGATGAACTGGCCGAAAAAAAGCAAGAACGTCAGGAGTTGGAAAAAGCGAAAGAAGGAAAGAAAGAGGAAGAAGTTCCGGCAGCTGACAAAGAAAAACTGGAAGACCTTAGCAAAACGATTGCGGAACTGGAGCAGCAAAAGCGGGCAAAATTGACTGACTTCGGAAAACAGAATAAGCTGACCAAACAGTTGGTTGATTTGGCTTTGCTGGCTAACGGCATGCTGAAAGGCGAAGCGCTGGATCAGTTTGTGCGCCGTAGCGTTGAGCTCATCAAGTAGACCAGAATTCGAATAAAATAACTGAAGTACGAAAAAGAGCGATGGGGCTTTAGCCCGGTTGCTCTTTTTTTGTTTAGGGTTTTGCAAGAACAGATTTGATAAATTCCTTAATTCCTAGTTTGTCTAGAATGCTGACCAAGAGATGCTTGGTTTTGTTTCGCGCTTTTGATAATATACTGACCCTACAGTATTTTTGAATAAGCTTGTCAAATGGAAGCTGATGAATTGCATTGAAAAAGTCGGATCTTTTCGGATGGGCTTTAACTGATCTTACTGATGAGGGATTGTGTTTGATAGCCTCCATAAGATCAACCTCCTTCCAATTTATTTGGCCTTTAATACGATCAAAAAATTCAATTGATTTCGGAGTATTTAGAAATACCAAAGAGGTACCTTTATTGTCATCCATTTGGGGAAGTTGACTTTCAATTCCCCAAAAATCACCAAGAGTGATATCACTTTTTCGGTTTGAATTCTTAAAATCACAGGTGTAACAGGAAGGCCTTAAGCAAATGTTTCTTAAGAAGGCTTTTAAATACAAATCATTCGTTAAGGGTTCTAAAAAAGTTGAAGCGCTTGCAAATGATAGTTTCATGGAGAATAACTTCCATCCATAATCTTTTGCTCTAAAAGATATGGTTTCAAGCTGAGATTTGTGTTGTGCTGTTTGAAAATCGAGGTATTTACGCCAAACCATTGGAGAAGGAACTCCATGACAGATAAAATCCAAACAAATTAAGGACTGATAATCTTTTCTAAGGTATGTTTTAAGACCTCCAATCTGGCATGGAGTGCCTGAAAATAAGACGTTTCTTCCTGATTCTAAATAGGACTCAATCCTGCTAAATGTATCACCTATTTTACTTTCAACGTATTTTGACCCTTGGAACTTTTTGATGTCATCAACATTTACAATGCAAGTGTGTTCCACCTCAAATTGATCATTAAAACATGCTCCGAAAACAACGCCATTCTGAGAAATAACCCATTTCGAAAGCTCATGGAAAATACCACCTGATGAGCTTTGTAGCCGTATTTCTTCATTGAGGTTGTAACAAGCATAAGCTGTTGGATGGATTTTCTGGTATTCTCCATGGAAAATAGGACAAACCTCGATGCATTTTCCGCACTCAAGGCAATTGGAGTTTACTTCAGGATACCAAAAGCCCTCGTGATCAGGGATCATATCAATGCAGTCAATTGGACATACGGTAGCGCACGCATGACATCCATTACATTTATGTCTATTCGTACTATTGATTTTATCGGTTATCATACTTTATTTCTTTAATATGAATGCTACCGTTGCGTGTAGGTCCTTAGTACAGCTATGCTATTACTGGTTTTTACAGAAGTACCATTATTAAAATTACTAATTAATCCATCGAATGTCAATTCTTATTTCAATAGGATTTAAGAAAAAATCGGAGGCGATATAATGGGTTATATCGAGTTGCCTAAAACAAAAACGCCCCCTTTGGTTGAAGGAGGCGCTAAAGTTATTTTTTGTCTTACTACTTAATCGGAACCTGGCGTTTGAATTCCATCTCCAATGAAATAAATGTTTCAGTTCGAGCAATGCCGTCAACCTCTTGCAATTCCTCATCGATAATGCGTTTGAGGTGGTTGTTGGTTTTGGTTTGTATTTTCACAAAAATAGCATACGAACCAGTGGTGTAGTGACATTCAACAATCTCCGGAATCTTTTTCAGGGCTTCAACCACTTGGGTGTGGTATTTGGCCTTATCAAGGAAAAGTCCCATGTAAGCGCAAGTGTTATACCCTAATTTAGAGGGATTAACAATAAATTCACTTCCTGAAACCACCCCCAAATTCAACAAGCGTTGCACACGTTGGTGAATAGCTGCACCCGAAACGCCACATTCGCGGGCTACCTCCAGGAAAGGAATTCGGGCATTTTTAGTTATTAACCGAAGGATTTTCTCATCCAACTCGTCAATTTGCGGTAGCGGAACTGTAGTATGATCTTGATTCATTCTTAATATTTTTTCAACTTCGAAACTAAAAGCTAAAGATATAAAAAATCAACTATAATTAATTAACCGTATTTTATTGCAGGTCATTTGTTATGATTCGTAAGTAAATGCGAAAAGATGGTTATAAAATAGTTGTTTTAGATCTTGTCGGCGAAAATAGTTTATTTTTTTTAAATAGCGCCTTTCGGATCATTGAAAAATCAAACCCTTACGCGTTCTTTTGAATGGGCGTAATTGCTTGATTTAAAAGGTCGGTAATGTCGTTACCACTTGGACTTTGGAATATCCGCAGTCCGAATTCCGGTAAAATGGCCAGTACATGATCCATGATATCGGCTTGGATCTCTTCATATTTTGCCCATTCCTGATCTTTACTGAAGACATAAAATTCCAAAGGCAATCCCTTTTCAGAGGGTTGCAGGTGACGAACCAAAAACGTCATATCCTGATGAATTTTAGGATGCTGACGCAAATAGTTTTCCAGGTAATGACGAAAAATACCCAGGTTGGTTTGTCGCCGCCCATTGTAAACGTCACCTTCTTCAATATTTAATTTCTTGTTGTGTTCCTTAATTTCTTTTTCGCGCTGCTGCAGATAATCTTTTAGCAGGTAGAAACGATTTAGCTTATCCAGTAGGGCCTGATCGCAAAAACGTACGCTTCGCATATCCAAATTAACCGAGCGTTTAATGCGACGTCCGCCGGATTCTTCCATTCCCACCCAGTTGTTAAACGATTCGGACACCAAAGCGTAGGTTGGAATGGTGGTAATGGTTTTATCCCAGTTTTGCACTTTTACCGTGTTTAGGCTGATGTCAATAACGGTACCATCGGCGTTGTGGCTGGGCATGGCAATCCAGTCGCCAGGCTTAAGCATCTTGTTGGCCGATAGTTGAATACTGGCAACCAGACTTAAGATGGTATCTTTAAAAACCAAGAGTAAGACCGCCGCAATGGCACCCAAACCTCCAATCAGAAAAAGGGGTGATTTCCCGATCAGGATCGAAATCACAAAAATAATGGAGATGCAAATGATTAGAATCTGAAGCAGCTGAATGTATCCTTTGATGGGGCGGTTGGTCGCGTAAGGAGTGGTTTGGTAAATATCGTTGGCGGCATTAGCGAACCTTACGGCAAACAGGGTAAAGATGCCGATAAAATAGATTCGGGAAAGGCCGAGCAGGAAACTACTGATAAATTCACTGTCCGAGAAATCGTGGGTGTAATACAGCAAAAATGCCGATGAAAGGTGGGCCAGTGCGCTAAAAACCTTGCGCTTAACAAGAAAGTCATCCCATTGAGTTTTGGTTTTCGAAACAAACTGATGAACCACTTTGGCCAGAATGCGACGTGTGAGCCAATGGGCAGCACGTGCTACCAGAAATAAAACGATAAGACAGGAAAATATGGCAATTGAATTTGCGGCGCCATCAGGAACATTCATATCCCGCAGCAGGGTTTTGAAAAATGTCAAGAGGTAGTTCATATGATAAAGATCAAAGGAATTTGTAGAATTGTGATTATTTTTAGGAGTTAAAATTAATGATTTTGTTATGATTAGAAAATGGAGATTACTCAGTTTTGTACTTGTGATTCTTCCTCAGTTTTTATTGGCCCGGGGTGATTTCTCAGAACACTTCATAAACAAGACTTTACGGATTGATTATTTGCTGGGAGGCACTGATCAAACGGCTGAAGTCGTTATCAAACAACTCAAAAAGGAACCTCATTATGGTGGTTCGCATGTGAATTTGGTGGAGGCGAACACCAAGGGGACTTACCGTTACCAGCTGGTGGATGTGGCCACTGATGAGGTGATTTTCTCCAGAGGATTTTGTCCCATCTTTCAGGAGTGGCAGGCCACCGATGAAGCCAAGAAACAAAAAGGAAGCTTTTATCAGGTGGCTGTTTGTCCGTTTCCTAAAAAGATCTGTCGGTTTATTATTGAACAACGGAATTGGGAAGGGGTGTTTGAACCTGTTTTCAAGACCGAAATTGATCCGGACAATTATTTCATTTTGGATGAGCAGGTTCCTGATTATGAAGTGGAGAACTTGTTAGAAAATGGAAACCCCAAAACGAAGGTTGATGTGGTGATTTTGCCGGAGGGTTATACCGCCGATGAAATGGATAAGTTTTTAACCGATGCCCGTCGTATGCTCAAGGCCTTGTTTGAAACGCAGCCTTTCAAACGTCATCAGAAGGATTTTAACTGGTATGCCGTGAAAGTTCCTTCCGTCGAGGCCGGAACCGATATTCCCGGAGAATACATCTATAAGAACACAGCTTTTAATTCGCATTTTTATACCTTCGACACGCCCCGCTATCTGACGACCCAGGATATGCTCTCTATTCATGATGCGGCCTCTGTTGTGCCCTACGACCATATCTATTTATTGGTGAATACCGATCGGTATGGTGGTGGCGGCTTTTACAATTTTCTTTCAATTACTTCGGTTGATGATCCGCTGGCGGAAAAGGTGTTTATCCATGAGTTTGGGCATGGTTTTGCCGGACTGGCCGATGAGTATTACACTTCGGGAGTGGCCTACAGCGACTATTACAACCTGGAGGTTGAACCTTGGGAAGCCAACATTACCACCTTGGTTAATTTCCAGTCGAAGTGGGCCGAGCTGATTGATGAAGCAACGCCCCAGCCAACGCCCCGTATCGCCAAATATGATGATGTGGTTGGTTTATTTGAAGGCGGTGGCTACAGCGAAAAAGGAATTTACAGTCCGGTCATGGATTGCCGCATGAAGAGTAACGGCCCCAAGGGCTTTTGCCCGGTCTGCCAGCAAGCCATTGAACAAGTAATTGACTGGCATTGCAAATAATCGTTAAAATAAAGCCCTTCCGGGAAAATCGGAAGGGCTTTATTGGGTGCCTTACTCAGGCTGCTTGAGTATGCTGGCCGGAAGGCTTGGGTGCCTTACCCACGATGCTTGGGCGCACTGGTCAGGATGCTTGGGCACACTAGCCAAGGAGTATGGGAGCCTTGCTCAGACGCTTTGGGTACACTGCTCAATCAATCGGACCAGCGGTGGAATTCAAAAAGGAAACCACTTCTTTGCTGCTGGTGTTATTCTTTTGTTTTTTGGGCTTGCATCCAGTAGCCGGCTACCAATCCCAGTCCTCCAAACAGGAAGATCATGGAGACATAAGCCGTGCCTTCCTCAAGCGAGGTGACATTATCCAAGATATTTCCGAATAATACTCCCAGTGCCACACCAATAAATAACAAGCCAGTTTTCAGTGTTAGAAAATTGGACACTTTGCCTGCTCCCTTAAAAATTGTAGGGTCAGTTCCCTTTTCAATCATCGCCATCCGTTCTTTGTTGCGGGTTGTCAGAAAGACGTACACCATGGCAAAGATAAAAGCGAAAAAACTTACGGGTATTACAATTGCTTCATTCATAACTTTATGTTTTAATTGTTTCTTTTCATTTTTGTCGACCTTATGACGCAACTTTCGGGAGCAGGTTACACGCTTTTTACTTTTTTAGATCAATTTAATTTCAAGGGGCTTGCTTTTGGGGTGTTGGAGGATTGATTTTTGCTTTTCCTATACTTTGCTTTTTTCTTAAGCTGTTTTGCCGGCCGAAATAACTGACTGATTGAAGTATGCCTGAAATCAATCAATTTTTTCGTATTTTTTGTAACCGAAGGTCAAATCACTCGTCAAAAATGTAGCATGAACCTAAAGGATGATCATTATTACATTGAGCAGGTGAGGGGAGGCAACAGTTCTGCCTTTTCGTATTTGGTTGAGAAGTACCGGGATATGGTCTATGGCTTAGCGTTGAAAATGCTGAAAAACACAGAAGATGCAGAAGAGCTGGCGCAAGATACTTTTGTCAAGGCCTTTCAGTCCATCGGAACGTACAAGGGAAATTCGAAGTTTTCGACCTGGCTTTACCGGATTACCTACAATGGGGCGATCACGATTCTGCGAAAGCGTAAAGTCGAAATCCATTCCCTGGATGAGCAGCAACTGTCGGATCAGGATGAAATGAGTATCCATAGCCGGCTGCATGAAATTGACAAGGAAGAATTGGGCCGAAGTTTGAAAAAGGCTTTGGAAACCTTGCCCGAGGACGACCAGGTGCTGATTACGTTATTTTATTACGAAGAACAGCGGGTGGAAGACATCGTGCAGATTACAGGATTGAGTGAGAGCAATGTGAAGGTGAAAATATACCGGGCACGAAAGAAAATGTATAGCTTTTTGAAAGAAAACCTGGAAGAAGCTGTTTTTAATGAATTGTAAGGAGACATTGTAAACGGAAGAGAAAGGACACGATATGGAAAAGACAGATGCTAATTTCAAGGAATTGATGAAGGCTTACCAGCCGGAGAAAGCACCAGGCAACTTTACGCTTGAGGTGATGAACCGGATTTATGCTGAATCCAGCCAAATTTCGGAATATAAACCTGTTCTGAATAAATGGTTTTTACGTGTGGTTTATTTGCTGATTGGCAGCTATGTGCTGCTTGCTATGTTTAGCACGGGAGCAGAGCCGGCTGCATCGGGCAAAAGCAAATTCTTTGGATGGCTGCCCCAGCTTGACTGGTCGGGTGCTGCTGAAGCCGGGGAAAAAGTAACCGGTGTTTTGGGAGGCTTACCTCAGTATATAGTTGTGATTTTCTTGTCGGCTACCTTTTTATTGTTGCTCGATCAATGGATTTTGAAACGCAAAAAAGCAGATTGAGTTAGGGCTTTGGTTCAAAAATGATAGGCATACTCATGCTCACGCGAACCACTTCATCTCCATTTTTTCCGGGTACCCAAGGGGGCATATTCAACAACAGTCTCCGCACTTCCTCTTCGTAATTCGGGCAGTTTTCCAGTCCTTGTCGTATTTTGACCTGGCTGATGGTGCTGTCCTTTTCAACCACAAAATATACCAGCACTTTCCCCCGACACGTAGGAGCCGGGAGCCGTAAGCTGTCTTGCACATACCGCATAAAGCTTTCGTTAAGTGAGAAACCCCCTTTGTAATGAAAGGAAGGAAGCTCACTGGCAATAAACCAAATTTGCTCTTCCTGCTTCTGAGATGATGCTGAGTAGGATACCAACAACAGAAGCAGTAGCGAAACGAGTTGCCTTATAGTGCCCGTAAACGAGCAGGGGTAAGGTGTTGCTTTCATTGGTTCGATGTTTTTGCGATTGTTGTCCAAAAGCGAACTAATTTCGACTGCGTGTTTTTGCTTTTGCTTTCGGCTTTTCTTTTTTTCGAACATAAATTAGTTTGAGTTGCCCTTTGGTGTTTTCCCGCTGGTCAATTTCGAAGTCCGGAATCGATTTAATGAGCGGAGTTAACTTCTGGAATCCATAGTTTCGAGAGTCGAAGTTGGGTTGTTTTTTTTGAATCAGGTTGCCCACATCCCCCAGGAAAGCCCAGCCATCATCATCTGCCAAGTCCGAAATGGACGAGGCAATCAGGCGAATGACCTTAGGCGTTATTTTGTCCAGATTACTTTTCGGAGGAGCCTTACTTTTCGTTACTTCTGATTCGTCTTCCTCTGGTTCGTTTTTCAGAATTTCAATGTAGATGAACTTATCACAAGCCACAATGAAGGGGTCGGGAGTCTTCTTCTCGCCAATGCCAAATACTTTCATACCAGCTTCGCGCAGGCGCGTAGCCAGCCGGGTAAAATCGCTGTCGCTCGATACCAGGCAAAACCCATTCACTTTTTCCGAATAAAGAATATCCATGGCATCGATAATCATGGCCGAGTCGGTGGCATTTTTTCCTGTAGTGTATCCGTATTGCTGAATGGGAGTGATGGCGTTTTCAAGCAGGAGGTTTTTCCAGCGCGACAGGTTGGGCTTGGTCCAGTCTCCATAAATCCGCTTGATGGTGGGGTTGCCATACTTGGCTATCTCTTCCATCATTTCCTTTACATAGGCCGATGGGATATTGTCGCCATCGATTAACACCGCTAATTTTAGGTCCATTGTTGAAAATTATTTGCTGCAAATTAGTCATAATGCGATAGAAACACACCATGAATGCTTAAAAATAAGCAAGCAAAACCTAGTATTAACGATAAGTAATTCCGCAGCCCATTATATTTCCTGGCTGATGATGTAAATCGTGTATCCCACATAAATCAGCAGAAGTAAACCGGCTTCCCAACGGTCGAGTTTTTTCTTCTTTCCGGTAAACATGGCAATAAACAGCAGTGACGTTCCGAAACACAGCAGCAGCATATCGGTATTGAAAACCGGGTTGTATTCAATGGGACTCAAAAGAGAGCTGACACCAAGAATCAGGAAGATATTGAAGATGTTGGACCCGATGATGTTTCCAACAGCAATATCATTGTTCTTCTTCAGTGCGGCTACAACGGAAGTAGCCAATTCGGGCAATGAAGTTCCCAGGGCAATAATTGTTAGCCCGATAATTTTTTCGCTAACTCCCAAGGCTGTTGCCATACTGACGGCATTGGTAACTACCAGCCGCCCGCCAATCACTAAGCCAGCCATACCAACAAGAATCAAGAACCAAATTTGAAGTGGTTTGAATTGTTTTTGCTCCGGGGCAGCTTCCTGTTTGTCAGTCTTTAGTTGTTTGTATACATAAAATAGAAAAGAGCCAAACAGCGCTAAGAGAATTAGTCCGTCGAGACGGGAAAGGATATGAGCGTTTGGAAACAGCCAATCGTTGGCCAGTACAATGAGCAAGACTGCTGCAAACAGCGAAAGTGGGATCTCTTTCCAAACGGTACTCGATTGCACCACCATGGGCGTGATGAGGCCGGCAAGTCCGAGAATGACAAACAAATTAATGTTGTTACTTCCGATGACATTCCCAAAAACCAGATCGTGGTGTCCTTGAAGGGAGGAGTAAACATTGACGACCAACTCGGGGGCAGAGGTGCCAAAAGCAACGATGGTAAGGCCAATGGCCAAATCTGAAACATGGTACTTTTTGGCCAGGGATGAGGCTCCGCTCACCATCCAGTCAGCACCTTTTATAAGCAACACTAAGCCAACTAACAATAACAAAATCTGCAGGGTCATAATCTGAGTCTAAAATTGATTCTTGTAAAAGCTAGTAACAGTAGCAAAGGTAATCAGTTTGGTCTGGTTTTGGTTTTAGCTTGAAGCCAAAAAAAGCGGAGTTGGTAGAACTCCGCTTTAGCTGTATCTTTTTAGAATGGTAAATCGTCTTGATTATTTGATTCTGGTGGAATATCATCCGGAGTAAATTCAGGAGGTAACATATCCGGAGCTCCGTTGGCTGCCAGACGGTCAATACGCCAGGCGTTGATGTTGTGGTACCAGCGACCATTAAACTCACGCGATTCAACCGAGAAAGAAACATTCACATCTTCGCCGGTATTCAATCCTTCCAGCAGTGATATTTTGTCATTGAACAGTGTAAAACAGATTTGCTTTGGAAACTGACCATCGACTACTTCAATCACAAACTCTTGTTTTTTCCAATCTTTCCCGGCTTTACTCACTCCGGAACTTACGTCTAAGATTTGGTTGATTTTTCCTTTTACTTCTAAACTCATTACTTCAATATTTTTCTGTTGCCAAAAATAGGGATAAAAAAAGACCCCTGAGAAAAAAATTCCAGGGGTTTATTAAAAAGTTTTCAAGAACTGTTTACTTCACAATCTCAAGCAGCTCTACTTCGAAAATAAGGGTTGCATTTGGACCAATGTCAGCACCGGCACCACGAGGGCCATAAGCCAAGTTGCCCGGAATATAAACTTTCCATTTTGATCCGACAGGCATTAGCTGTAAGGCTTCTGTCCATCCCGGAATAACTTGTCCAACTCCAAAAGTAGCAGGCTCACCGCGCTCTACTGAGCTGTCAAATACGGTTCCGTCAATCAGAGTTCCGGTATAGTGAACTTTTACTTGCTGCTCGGCTGTTGGTTTTGGCCCATTGCCTGCTTCAATAACTTCATACTGAAGACCACTTTCGGTTACAGTAATACCTTCTTTTTCTTTGTTGGCGGCTAAAAACTCAGCTCCTTCTTTTTCGTTAGCAACACCTTCTGCTTCAGCCATCTTTTGAAAATAAGACTGGATGAAGGTACGAGCTTCTTCAATGGTCATTTTAGTTTCTTCACCTTTCAGTTGCTTTTCAAAAGCAGTAACTAAAATTTCGGTGTTGAAGTCAGCAGAACCTGTTGATTCCAGCTGTTGTTTGTTTTGATCTCCAACTAAAACACCAATGGCATAACTAGCTGAATCTGCACTTGTGGCCAGGTTTTCGTTACGAGAACCTTGTGGTTGACATGCTGCCAGTACCACTACTGCAGCCAATAAAAAAAGAATTGATTTAAATCTCATGTTTGATTGTTGTAAATATAATTAGACGATTTCCAGTAATTCAACTTCGAAAATAAGGGTGCAGTTTGGGCCAATAGCACCACCAGCACCACGATCACCGTAAGCCAGTTCAGAAGGAACAAACAAGCGCCATTTTGATCCGGTTGTCATCATTTGAAGGGCTTCAACCCATCCTTGAATAACCCCGTTTACCGGGAATGTAGCAGGCTCGCCGCGCTGAACAGAACTATCGAAAACGGTTCCGTCAATCAACGTACCGTGGTAGTGACATTTTACCTGATCTGCAGGACCTGGTTTTTCGCCGTCGCCTTCTTCCAAAATAGTATACTGAAGTCCGCTGGCTGTTTCATGAACGCCTTCTTTTGCGCGGTTTTCAGCTAAAAACTGAAGCCCTTGCTCCAGGTTTTCCTTGCCTTGTCCATTTTGTTGTTTTTCCATGAACTCCTGCAAGATTTTATTGGCTTGATCGGGGCTTAACTTCGGTTCTTTTCCCGTGTAAATATCTTCGAGGGCCAGCATGAAATTGCCGGGTTCAATTGTTTTAACTCCAGATTGAATGAGATTGCTTGAAATGCTCAATCCCAATGCATAACTAAATTCTTCCAGTTCTCCTTTAAATTTGTGTTCTGACATAAAATTCTAAATTTTTTTAAGAGCTACGAATATAAGGGAATTTTTGTGATATCCCTGATCCAGATCAGGCTTTCTCGCCCATTAACATTTGTCGTTTTCCAGGAGGGCCCGGAAGCCGGTGCATGAGAAAACCATTTTGCTGCAACGTACGTCGAATAACTCCTTTGGCACAGTAGGTTGTCAGGATTGCTCCGGGCTGGCATTGGGCACTTATTTTACTGAAAATGGCATCGGTCCACAGCTCGGGTTGCTTGTCCGGGGCAAAGGCATCAAAATACACCAGGTCGAACAAAGGGAATTGTGCAAGATCAACCGAACAAAGGTCGGCTTGCAGTTTGGTCAGCTCAAAGCCTGGAGCAATTTGGACCGGTTTTCCCCATTCACTATGGTGTAAGTTCAAAAAAAGCGACTGGGTTTCTGTATCGTAATTTTGGGCATAGTTCAGCTGGCTGTATTCGGCTTCCGTCAGCGGATACTTTTCAAGTGAATAATAATGAATGGTTTTTTCCTGCCGATTCAACAAGCTTAGCAGGGCATTGAGTCCCGTGCCAAAACCAATTTCCAGAATGTTGATTTCGGTTTTGGTGCAGCGGTTTAGCCCGTTGGCGATAAACACATGCATGGATTCTTGTATGGCCCCGTGTATGGAGTGAAAATGTTCATCCATTTCAGGCAAGTAAAGGGTGTGCGATCCGTCCTCGGTCAGTTTTAGGAATCGTTTCATGGTATGCGTGTTTCAATTATACATTTATTGGAATCAATCAACTTCGGAATTGTTTGTGAAAAGAGTCCGTTCGGATGCTGTGATCGATTTGCTGCGCGCGAATTTCGGCATTTTCTTCTTGGCTTCCACATTTTTATGCTAATTTTGAAAGGCTTTTAACTGATTATTATGCTGATAAAATTATACGAAGAGAATCCGAATCAGCGCGAGATTGAGAAAGTGCTGGAAGTCTTGCGAAATGGAGGAATCATTATTTATCCCACCGATACGGTTTATGGGCTTGGTTGTGATATAACCAATGTAAAAGCGGTGGAGAAAATTGCGCACTACAAGAAAGTTCAAATCGAAAAGTCGAACATGTCTTTCATCTGTAGTGACTTGAGCCATTTGTCTGACTACGCCAAACCGATTTCGAATACAATTTTTAAGCTGCTGAAACGAAATTTGCCCGGTCCTTTTACCTTTATTCTGGAGGCTAATTCCAATGTTCCCAAGTACTTTAAAGGGAAAAAGAAGACGGTAGGAATTCGTGTTCCTGACAATAATATCATTCGGGAAATTGTGCACCAGTTGGGCAATCCGATTCTTTCGACTTCAGTTTACGATGAGGATGAAGTGATCGAATACACCACTGATCCGGAGTTGATACACGAAAAATTTGAAGACTTTGCTGACTTGGTTATTGATGGTGGTTATGGAGACAATGTTGCTTCAACCGTTATTGATTGCACCATGGATGTTCCAACCATTGTTCGTCAGGGTAAAGGCGTGGTGCAGGAATAGCAACGCGTCCTATTTTTTCCAGAAAGCTGGTGAGAAAAGTACCAAAACCGTAAATAGCTCCAAGCGTCCAAGCAACATCAGAAACGATAAAAACCATTTTCCGGCCGGGTGCACATGGTGGAAATTCTCCGCCGGCCCAACATTTCCAAGTCCTGGTCCAATATTTCCCAGCGAAGTGGCAACTGCTCCCATGGCTGATTGCAGATCCGGTTCAACCAAGGTGTAAAGAATGGTGCTGAGAAAGAAAATAATGAAGTAGAACATGAAAAAAGCCAGCACGTTGGTGATGATCTGATCGGAAACTGCGCGCCGGTTAAAGCGAACCGGGATAACCGCATTGGGATGCAGCAAGCGGCGAAGTTCGTAATAGCTGTTTTTCATGAGCAAAACAACCCGCATAATTTTGATCCCTCCGCCTGTTGATCCGGCACTTCCTCCGAAAAAGAAAAGCGCAAAGATAATAATGGTCAGGAATGGGGTCCAGGTCAGGTAATCAGCCGTGGCAAAGCCTGTTGTGGTTATGATGGATACCACCTGAAACAGAGCATCTCTAAACGCCAGTTCAAAATCCAGTTGGGTAGAAATGAGCAGTCCGCTAAAGATGATGGCCGTAAAGCCTACAATAAAAAGAATGTAATATTTAAATTCTTCGTTTTTATAAACTTTTTCAAACTTCCCATGAATGGCCAGATAGGAGAGGGTGAAATTGGTTCCGGCCAAGAACATGAAAAAGATGATAACATACTGAATAAATGGTGACGACCAATAGGCTACGGATGCTTGTTTGGTAGAATAACCACCGGTAGCCATTGTGGTGAATGAATGGTTAATGGCATCGAATAAGGTCATTCCGCCAGCCCATAAAAGCAAGGTTTCCAGAATGGTAAATCCCAGGTAAATAATCCATAAACTCTTGGCTGTTTGTCGAATTCGGGGGCTGATTTTGTCGGGCGTTGGTCCCGGAACTTCAGCAGCAAACAGCTGCATTCCTCCAATTCCGAAAATGGGTAAGATGGCTAAAGATAATACGATAATTCCCATTCCACCAAGCCATTGGGTCATGCTTCGCCAAAATAGGATTCCATTGGGAAGCGATTCAATGTCATTTAAAATGGATGATCCGGTAGTGGTAAAACCGGACATGGTTTCGAAAAAGGCATTGGTTAAGTCAGGGATTGAATGGCTAAACAGGTAAGGCAAACTGCCGAAAAAGGAAAAGACCACCCACACCAAACTAACGATCACGAATCCTTCGTGTTTCCCAATTTTCTTTTCGGCTTTCCGTGTTGACAGCAAAGCCAAAGAGCCTACTGCAATACTGATGAGTGCTGATTTTAATAAGGCAAATAGTCCGGCATCCTGGTAGATGGCAGAGATGCTCATTGCAATTAGCATAGAGACCCCTTCAACCACCAATAAAAAACCCAAAACACGAAAAACTATCTTGAAATTGAGCATAGCTTGGTCGAATTACTTGAAATATTTATCCAGTTTTTGAATGGCTGATGGTAAGGCGAAAACAACTACCTTATCGTTTTCCTGAATGTGCGTATCTCCTTTGGCTACGAAGCCTTTTACTCCTCTGATGTAGCCTCCGATGATGGCATCACTGGGGAATTCCAGATCTTTAATGGGGTGCTCGGTAATTCGGGAGCCTTCCTTGGCAATGAACTCAAAAACTTCGGCGTCGGAGGCTGTCAGACATTTAGCCTGTGCCACTTTAGCGCCTAGTGTATATTTGTAAATGTAACTGGCTGCAATTAATTTTTTATTGACCAGGCTACCAATGTCCATATTCTCAGCAATGCCCATAAAGTCAATGTTTTCTACTTCGGCAACCGTTCTTTTTACGCCAAGGCTTTTGGCCAGGTGGCACGATAGAATGTTGGTTTCCGAGTTGCCTGTAACAGCAATGAAGGCATCCATTCGCTCAATCCGCTCTTCTTTCAATAATTCCAGGTTTCGGCCATCACCTTGAATAACCAGGATGTTTTCAAAACGGTCGGCTACTTGCTGACTCCGGATTTTGTCACTCTCAATTACTTTTATGTTGTAGCTGTCGCCCAGGCGTTCAACCGTTTTTTGAGCGATTCGGCTACCCCCCAGGATCATGACGTTGCGAACAGCAAAAATCTCTTTCCCGGCCAATTCAAAAACCCGGTTTTGGTTGGCACGTGTAGTAATGAAAAAGACAATGTCGCCGTTGTGAATACAGTCTTTCCCGTTAGGAATAATCGTTTCACTTTCACGGTTGATGGCCACTGCCCGAATATCAGAGTTGATAGATGTTAACTCCTCAAGTGACTTATTTAGAATGGGGGCATTTTCGCGGATTTTAATTCCCATCAGGGTGAGTTTTCCCTGCGAAAATTCAATCATTTGGCGGGTTCCCACCTGTTTGATTGAAGAGGCAATTTCTTTGGCGGCCAAACTTTCCGGATAAATAAGCTCATCAACCCCCAGTGTCCGTAGCTTTTCCTTGTACTTTTCGGTCAGGTATTCTCCTTGATTGATTCGGGCGATGGTGCGCTGAACGCCCATATCCTTGGCTTGAACACAGGCGAAAATGTTACGCTCTTCATAAGGCGTTACCGCAATAAACAGGTCAGCTTTAGCCAGTCCTGTTTCTTTTAAATCACGAAACGAATTGGCGTAGCCTGTGACGGTCAGCAGATCAACTTGACTGGAAATGTGATAAAGTTTATTCGCATCTTCATCCATCAATACAATGTCATGGTTCTCCTTGCTCAGCATCTTGGCAAGGTGTGTTCCAACTTCGCCGGCACCTACAATAACAACCTTCATATCTCGTTACTCTTTATTCTAAAATTCAGCCCGGTAAAGAAAGGTATAAAAACAACAATTTCCATGTATTTGAACTTGTTTTTCGGCCCGATGAGCCTAACGTTAACATTATGTTATCGGTTGCTCGGTTTAAGGTCAGCCACTAAAGCTTGTTGGACCTTTAGGTTCGCCAGGTTCAAAGTCTCTTCTTTTACCAGTACTGAATCAATTTTTGTGTCCCAAATGGGGGATGTGTTGTTTGGTAGCATCCCTTGTTTTGTCCGTTGCTTAAACATCTTGTTCGATTGGTTAACATTACGTTTATGGTAGTGGAAAGTTTGATCTATGAAAACAATTAATGCCTCGTCAATAATTAAATCGTCGCTTTGGTATTGCTTGCAGGAGTCGAGGTGAATAAGGATGGGTGGCTTCAGATTCAGAGCATTGATTACGGGCTGAATATTCTGTTCGTTTGGCGTCTCATTGGAAGTTTGAATCAAGTAGTTTGTTCTTCCATTTATGAGGTGGATGTCATTATTGTCAGCATAGACAATAAACTTTTGCTGATTGAAGGTTTGTAGTTTTTGAAAGAAGCCAGCCAGAAAGAAACCGCCTAAAAGAATCACGGACGTGAAGAAAAAAGCTTTTCGCTTGAGTTTAATGAAAAAGAGAAGGCAACCTCCCATAGTAAGCAGGAGCAGCAGTTGTGGGCTGGACAAGCTGATATTTTCAATCAATGAAAAAGGGAGTTGCTCAATTTGACGAAGCAGAAACGTGGTGGCAAAAGTAATTGTAGAAACGAGGCTTGCGAGAATTTCGGCAAGATAGCTGATTGGCGAAAAAATAAAGAACAGAAAGGTTCCGTCTAAAATGAGATAAGCGGCCGGAATTACCAGAAAGTTGCTGAGCCAGAAATACACCGGAAACTGATTAAAGTAATAGATGGATAAAGCGAATGTCCCGAGTTGGGCAGCCAGCGAAACACAAAATAGCTGCCACAGTTTTTGGGTTAGCTTGTGGCGGGGCTTAGCCAACGACTCGAGGCGAGGAAAGAAAAATACAATGCTGGTAACTGCTGCATACGACAGTTGAAAGCCAACTTCAAACAATAAATTGGGGTTGAACAGTAGTAAAATAAAGGCAGATGCGGCAATGGAATTGTAAATGGCTGCCGGGCGTTGCAGGCTGCTTCCAATCAAAATAAAGCTGAACATGACGGTTGCCCGTTGTACCGATGGCGAAAAACCGGTAAGCAAGGCATAAAACCAAAGCAAGAGTCCGATGCCCAGCACATAGAACAGTCTTCCGAAGCGTGACCGTTTTAAAAAGCCCAGAAGGCTGGAGAGGAAAAGGTAAATCATGCCGACATGCAAGCCTGAAACTGCCAAAACGTGCATGGCTCCGGTAGATGCAAAGTAGGAGCGGGTTTCCGGAGACAACTCCTTGCGATACCCCAGGGTCAAGGCTGAAATAACTTGCAGCGACTCTTTGTTTTTGATGTAGCTCCTAAGTAAGTTAATCATGGTCGATCGTAAGTGTTCAGCCTGCAATAGCAGCGACTTGCTGTTGCCTTTTTGAATCCGGACATAATTTCTAGCTGAAATGTACGTACTGTAATATATCTGGCGGTTGGCCATAAACTTTTGATAGTCGAATCCGTAAGGAGTGCCCTGGTTTCGGATGGCTTGTAACCGGCATTTTGCAACCAGCTGGTCGCCGGGCTGGAGTTGATTCACCGAATCTGTTTTTTCGAAATAAGCCAAAATGGTTTCGTTGTGGTAGGCGGCTGAGTCGGCCCGGTGGATCTTTAGCTTTGCCTGGTAGGAGTTGGGTTTCTCTGTCGGGAATTCAAGAAGTGTTGCAAGGATGTGCTGGTGTTGGTCCAGAGCAGTAATTTTGGGAGGTGGAACTGTATAAGAGGAAAAGGTTACAAGGCTGATGGCCAGCAATGAAGAGAGGTAACGGTCGAAAGGGTAGGTTTTCGCTTTTAGCTTGAGCAGGCATAAAAAAGCGGAGATAAAAAGTAGTGCCCATAAACCCAGCTTGAAGGGTGGGAAATAGTTGCCAATCAGTAAGCCGATTAGCCAAAAACTCAAGATTCGGGTGAATGGGTTATTGGTGAAAAAAGTCACAGCCTTTTGTTTTCAGACTTTTACGGCAGGCTGTCCTTTTCGGTTTGTAAAATATGAATTTATTTCATGAAGGGTGCCAAAAGAAGGGGAAAACCCCCTCTTTCAGCCTATGAGCTTACTTCTTGCCCGGCAAAACAATGCGGTAAGAAGTCTTTACTTTTCCTTTTGAAATAGCTGTCAACTTTCCTTTCAACATGCGTTTTTTCAACGGAGAAAGGTAATCGATTAGTAAAATACCATCCAGGTGATCATATTCATGCTGAATGACACGAGCGGCGAAACCACCATATTCTTCGATGTGTTCTTCCAGGTTTTCATCCAGGTATTTGATTTTTACTCGTTCCGGACGACTAATATCTTCACGGATTTCGGGCAAACTCAGACAGCCTTCATTCATCACCCATTCGTCGCCGGTGCGTTCCAGAATTTCGGGATTGATAAAGGCTTTTTTGAAGCCTTCCAGTTCGGGTTCGTCTTCGTCAGCAGCTGAGCTGGCATCAACGACAAAGATGCGCAGCGATTTGCCAATTTGCGGAGCGGCCAGGCCAACGCCATCAGAGTGGTACATGGTTGCATACATATTGTCAACCAGCTCTTTTAATTCTTCAGAGTTGGTGTCAATTGGTTCGGCTACTTTACGTAAAAGTGGATCGCCGTATACGGTTACCGGATAAATCATGATCTGTATTTTTGTTGTTCCATATATGATTGAAGGATAATTGTTGCACTTACGGCATCAATCGTTCCTTTGTCTTGTCTGTCTTTCTTTTTCACCCCTGCATCAATCATGGTCTGAAAAGCCATTTTGGAGGTGAAACGTTCGTCAACTTGCTCAATGGGCATATCCGGATAAAGCTTCTGAAAACGCTTTAAAAACGGATTGATATACTGAACGGCTTCAGAGGGTTCATTGTTCATCTGAAGCGGATAGCCGATAATCACTTTTTCAACGTTTTCCTGCTGAAAATAATCTTTCAAGAAATCAAAAATCAGATGAGTCCGAACCGTAGTTAATTTTGTGGCAATAATTTGCAGCGGGTCAGTAACTGCAAGCCCAACCCGTTTTTTCCCATAATCAATTGCCAGAATTCTTCCCATTGGTGTCAAATTTTGTGCAAAATTAATATTCTCCGGGCAGAAAAAAAGTAGAAGCGTAAAAAACATCTAATTGAGAAGGGGCTGTACGCGGCTGTTTTCTAGTGTGATGTAGCTTTGGCACGCCCTTTGCTTCTTTTGGGCAACTGATTACCGGTAAATACAGGCACCAGCACATGATGTTAAACTTAAAATCTGGAAGCCATGAAAACACGAAATAAACAACTGATTGCTTTGATGATTACACTGGCAGCAGTGATGACAGGAGTTAATGCAGAGGCGCAACGCCGAGAAACAGGCAACGAAATAAATCGTACTTACAAGGAAGTTCGTCAGCAAAATAAGAACAAGCATTTTAAGGATAAACGGGCTTATAATAGTTATGCGAGAAAAAGCGAACTGAAGCATTCAAAACATGGCTACAAGCACCCCAACTGGAAAGCATCGCATAAAAAGGCCCATCACTCAAAGCACTGGGCTAAACAGAACAGGTACAGTAAAAAGTATGCTTACCATCATCCGGGCTATGGGCAGGTTTACCGCCGGTTTTATGCCGATCCCGTTCGGATTCATCACCATCAGCACGGTGATTATTATTTCTATGGAGGACATTACTACAGGCACCATCGTGGAGTAGGTTATGTGCGGGTTGAGATTCCGAGGCAGGTTGTTTTTGCACATTTGCCATTTCAATGTGAACAGGTACGGGTAGGCTCCTCTGTGTATTACCGCTCTGGCGATTTGTATTTTGAATCGTATAATCACGGATATCGCCTGGCGCCATCCATCAATATTCAACTTTCGGCTCATTTTTAAGCGCAATAAACTCAATCAATTTTGAAGCCATTCGTCTTTTGTGACGGATGGCTTTTTTGTCGCTTCGAATCAGGAATGATGAACAATGATCGCTCCGGCCTTTTGCATTTCCTGCCAGGCTTTTTCTTCATCGCCCGGCTGGGCATTTACCGCGGCAACAGCTTCTTTTACCACAAAGGTTTGGTAGCCTGCTTTCAAGGCATCGAAAACGGTATTTTTAACACAGTACTCCGTTGTTAGTCCACAAATATAGAGCTGGTCTACCTGCTTTTCATTGAGATAGTTGGTGAGTTTAAGGTTGGTGGCTTCAAAAGCGGAATAGCCGTCATCGCTGTTGCGGGTGCCTTTTAAAAGTACCGTTTCAATTTTATGGTGATGAAGCTCTTCTGGGAAGGCTGCTCCATCGGAATTGGCCAGGCAATGAACCGGCCATTTTTGAAAGTGAATGGAGTCTTGCGGATGCCAGTCTTTGGAAGCAATTACCAAATCAAACTGATTAAGGAGTGCGTTGACCACAGGGATGATGGCTCGCCCTTTGGCAGCGGGAAGGGCTCCTCCGGGTAAGAAATCATTTTGCAAATCAACAATCAAAAGTGCTTTCATAGTCGTTAAGGTGTTTATGAATTGAATGAATCCTTTTTCAAATATTGTTTGGCCATCTCGTTGCGGGCATCCTGTAACTTCTGACTGATTCCGACCTTATAAACATGCGGGTTTAAGAAGCGTTTGTGCTCTTCAGGGAGTTGCAGAAGACGTGACTTGGTATAGGCCGCATTTTCTGCTGGTGTTTGTAGTTGAAGGGTGATTGTTCCCTGGTTCATCACCTGCTGGATTAACTCTTCGCTTTGGCAGCCCGAAATGTCTTTGTGTTTGCCTGCCTCGGTGGGATGATAAATCTGATCGTATGCTTGTTCATGGGCAAGGGAAATTCCATCGGCGCAGAAAAGATTATCCTGATCAATGAACCGGTGAATGGTTTTCACACCGGGAAGTGTCATTTTAGCCAGGTTTTCAGATACTTTGATGGAAGGTTTTTCGTCGTAGAATGCAAGTTTGTAAACGCCATCCAGTGCCGCATCCGATTTTCCGGTAGCCAGCGAAGTTCCTACTCCAAAAACATCAATGGGCGCCCCTTGTGCCAGTAAACTTTGAATGATATTTTCATCCAATTGGTTTGAAGCAACAATTTTAACCATGTGCAGGCCGGCTTCATCCAGCATTTGGCGTGCTTTTTTGCTGAGGTAGGTCAGATCGCCGCTGTCAAGCCGTATGCCGGCTAGCTGGTGTCCTTGTGCGCTGAGTTCACGTGCGATGGTAATCGCATTGGGAATGCCGCTTTTTAAGGTGTTGTAGGTGTCAACCAACAAGACGCATTCTTCCGGAAAAAAACGTGCATAAGTGCGGAAGGCTTCCAGTTCATCATCAAAACTTTGAATCCAGGAATGCGCCATGGTTCCGCTGCTGTCGATTTTGAAATGATAAGCGCTGTAAACGTTGGATGTTTTATCAAACCCACCGCTGATGGCTGCTTTGCTGGCATGGATTCCTCCCAGGCCCTGTGCGCGTCGTAAGCCAAATTCCAACAGCACACGGTCGCCGGCAGCCAGGCGCATGCGGCAGGCTTTGGTCGCAATCAGCGATTCGAAATTCAAAATATTTAAAAGTAAAGTTTCAACCAGCTGGGTTTCAATGATGGTTCCTTCCACCCGCAAAACGGGTTCATTGGGGAAAATTAATTCACCCTCTTTGACGGAATAGATGTTTCCCTGAAAGGAAAACTGACTGAGGTAGTCAATAAAGCTTTCGTCAAACCCAAGGCTCTTTAAATAAGTCAATTCCGTTGATGAAAAGCGAAATTTTTGGATCATTTCCAAGACTGACGATAAGCCGGAGAAAACAACGAAACTTCCTCCAAAAGGTGCTTTTCTGAAAAAATAGTCGAAACTGGCTTGTTTTTCATGGCGTTGGCTTAAAAAGTAGCCTTGTGCCATGGTCAGTTCGTAATGGTCGGTATAAAGTCCGGTGGTTGATGGAAACGAAAGCATAAGTAACAATTTTTAGTTCACGAATCAATTCTGCAAAGACCTTGCAAAATACGCATAAAATCAGCGATAAACCAGATGGGGCCCATGATGTGTGGGAACCGAACTCTGGGTAGGGAAGACATACAGCCTTGGAGTGTGGATTTTTTACCTCAAAAGGTGGAGCTTTCCATACATGGTCTGAAGTAATTTTTGAAGGAGCTGATTAGTGGCTGGATTTGATTTATTGTGTTGTTGGTTAGTGTTTTAGATGGGTTTTGTTTGGTTTTGAGTTTTCGAGTTAAGCGATTCGGCACCAGCTTTGATGTAGAGTGGACTAGCAATTTCAAGTCACTTTAAAAATATAAAACTATGAAGATTAATAAAGCACATGCCTATTGGCAAGGGAATTTGAAAGAAGGAAACGGACGTATGCAATTTGAAAATAGTGATACGGAATTTCCATTTAGTTTTAAATCCAGGTTTGAGGATGGCGTCGGTGCCAATCCTGAAATGCTGATTGGTTCAGCTCATGCCGGTTGTTTCTCCATGGCCTTTTCAAATATTCTGGCAGGAGAAGGCTACAAGCCTGTGGAGGTGAAAACTGTTGCCAGTATAAAACTGGATATGGTAGACGGTGGTTTTAAAATTACGGAAAGCCACCTGGATGTAGTGGCTGAAGTGGAAGGTATTGCTGAAGATACTTTTCAGGAATTGGCAACCAAGGCCAAGGAAAACTGTCCGGTTTCGCAGGCGCTTGCGGCTATCAAAATTACGATGAATGCCCAATTGAAGAAATAGAAACTTAATGCAGGACAGGAACCGGAATGACTTTTCGCTTCCTTGTTTTCATAACAGATCGATTGAAAAAGCCGCTTCAGCATGGCTGAAACGGCTTTTGTTATAAAATCAGTTTATGAATTAGTTGCGGTGCTTAATGTTGGCTAAAGCGGCTGCAACACGTGCGATAGGCACCCGGTAGGGTGAGCAGCTGACATAGTCAAGATTAACGCTGTCGCAGAATTCTACAGAACTTGGTTCTCCTCCATGCTCACCGCAGATACCAACTTTTAAGTGAGGTTTGGCTGAGCGTCCTTTGTCAACACCCATTTGTACCAACTGTCCAACACCATTCCGGTCAAGTACCTGGAAGGGGTCTTGCTTTAAGATACCATTTTCAAGGTAAACGGGCAGGAATTTTCCGGCATCATCACGGGAGTAGCCCAGTGTCATCTGGGTCAGGTCATTGGTTCCGAAAGAGAAGAAGTCAGCCTCGGCCGCAATATGGTCAGCGGTTAAGGCCGCACGCGGAATTTCAATCATTGTACCCACGAGGTAGTCAATCCGATCACCTTTTTCTTCAAAGACCTCTTCGGCTGTTGAGCGAATGATATCTGCCTGGTTTTTCAATTCGGCAACGGTTCCAACCAGAGGTACCATAATTTCGGGGCGGGCATCTACACCTTTGGCTTTTAGGTTTAGGGCAGCCTCAATAATGGCACGGGCCTGCATGGCTGTAATCTCAGGATAGGTGATTCCCAGGCGGCAACCACGGTGTCCCAGCATGGGGTTAAATTCTTCCAGATCTGAAATTTTGGACTTAACAGCTTCAATAGAGATACCCATTTCTTTGGCCAGCTCTTTTTGAGTAGCTTGCTGGTGAGGAACAAACTCGTGTAATGGCGGATCCAACAGGCGTACCGTAACACCATAGCCTTCCATGGCTTCAAAAATTCCTTCGAAATCTTCCCGTTGGTAGGGCAGAAGTTTGGCCAGTGCTTTTTCACGTCCTTCTTTTGTCGACGACAGAATCATTTCGCGCATGGCTTTGATTCGAGCGCCTTCAAAGAACATGTGCTCGGTCCGGCAAAGGCCAATTCCCTGAGCTCCGAAATTGCGGGCTACCTGGGCATCGTGCGGGGTGTCGGCATTGGTGCGAACAGTCATCCGGGCAAATTTATCCGAAAGATCCATCACCTTACCAAAATCGCCACCAAGGTCAGGGTTCATGGTTTTTACTTTTCCTTCATAAACCTGACCTGTTGTTCCGTTCAGTGAAATCCAGTCACCTTCCTTGAACTCTTGTCCATTAATGTTCATTATCCGGGACTTGTAGTTGATTTTAACAGCTCCGGCTCCGGAAACACAGCATTTCCCCATACCACGGGCCACTACAGCTGCGTGCGAGGTCATGCCTCCGCGGGCGGTTAAAATACCACGGGCAATATTCATTCCTTCCAAATCTTCGGGCGATGTTTCAATCCGCACAAGAATGGAGTTTTCGTATTGCGAAGCTTCATCGGCAAAGAAAACGATCTGGCCGGTTGCTGCTCCGGGGGAAGCCGGAAGTCCTTTGGCCAGCACTTGGGCACTTTGAAGCGCTGTGGTGTCAAATACCGGGTGAAGCAACTCATCCAGTTTGTTCGGTTCAATGCGTAGCAGGGCTGTTTTTTCATCAATCATGCCTTGTTCCAGCATGTCAACCGCAATTTTTACCATGGCCGCTCCGGTACGTTTTCCGTTTCGGGTTTGCAGCAACCAGAGTTTACCATCCTGAATCGTGAATTCAAGATCCTGCATGTCTTTATAATGGTCTTCAAGTTTTTCCTGAATGTCCATCAGTTCTTTGTACAGGGCAGGCATGGTTTCTTCAAGCGATGGAAACTCTTTTTGGCGCACTTCTTCGCTTACTTCAGCCAATTCGGCCCAGCGCTTACTGCCTTCAAGGGTAATTTGCTGAGGTGTACGTGTTCCGGCAACCACATCTTCGCCTTGTGCGTTGATCAGGTATTCACCATTGAAAATGTCTTCGCCGGTAGCGGCATCGCGCGTAAAGGCCACGCCGGTAGCTGATGTTTCTCCCATGTTTCCATAAACCATGGCCTGAACGTTTACCGCAGTTCCCCATTCAGCAGGGATGTTATTCAGTTTCCGGTAGTAAATGGCACGTTCGTTCATCCAGCTGTCAAATACCGCAGAAACTGCTCCCCAGAGTTGTTCCCATGGATCATCCGGAAAACTTTTGCCGGTAACTTTCAGCACCGCTTCCTTAAAACGGATGACCAGTAATTTAAGGTCGGCTGTGGTAAAGTCGGTATCCAGTTCAATGCCTTTTTCTTCTTTCAGGTCTTCCATGATGGCCTCGAACGGATCGATGTCTTCCTTGCTTTCCGGTTTCATGCCTAAAACAACATCGCCGTACATTTGAACAAAGCGACGGTAAGAGTCCCAGGCAAAGCGCTCATTTCCTGATTTTTGAGCAATCCCTTGCACGGCCAGGTCATTTAGTCCGAGGTTCAATACAGTGTCCATCATGCCGGGCATGGAAACCCGGGCTCCGGAGCGAACCGAAACGAGACAGGGATTGTCTTTGTCTCCGAATTTGGTGTGGGTAAGTTCTTCAATAAGAGCGACAGCCTCTTCAACTTCTTTTTTAATCGTTGAAACTGCTGCATCGTGGCCCTGCTGCGTATAAATGGTACAAACTTCCGTTGTAATTGTAAAGCCAGGAGGAACAGGCACTCCAATAAGATTCATCTCTGCCAGGTTTGCTCCTTTTCCTCCAAGGAGGTTCTTCATGCCGGCTTTACCTTCGGCTTTACCGTTTCCAAACGTATAAACATACTTTGTCATAAAACGTTTTTTGTGGGTTAGTTAAAATAATATCTATTCAATTAGTGTTTATTCTTTTTGCTCACCATACAAAAATGGGGAATACTATTCTTATTTTTCAATCAGAAAGCGTGTTCTACAGCCTTTTTTAGCACTTTGTACCGTATTTTTACTTCAATTAGCTTAGGTGGTTATAAATATATGAAAAACAGAATAAATGTCACTTCCTTTCTATTCTAAAATTAGGGTAGAAGCTGAAACATAACTCTTAACATTTATTAACGTTGGTTGAAGGTTCTTAACTATAAATCAGCCTACATTTGTATTGTTAGTTTTAATAAAGAGACAAGTAATTTTTTTCATAGAGATAGGTTTGGTTAAGTTAGAAAAAGGATGGTCCCAGCCATCCTTTTTTTTATGCTTATCTGTCAAAAATGCTTGTAGATAGCATCCCACCAGTAATTTTTTCCTGTAAAATCATTTCGTTAAGACAAAATGTCTCATTCGACTGGATTTCTTAATTTTGGTTAGCTTCTTGCTTGTAGTCTAGCAGTTAAGAAAAAAGGAGGAACCTATGAATTTTAATAATTTTACGATCAAATCGCAGGAAGCCTTGCAGCATGCGTTTGAGGTTGCTCAGGCAAATCATCAACAAGCCATTGAAAACGGCCATGTGATGAAAGGATTGTTGCATGCAGCAGAAAATGTGACTGGATTTTTACTGAAAAAACTAGGGGTAAATACCGGTATTTTTCAGCAAGCACTTAATAAAATAATTGAATCGTACCCCAAAGTAAGTGGCGGCGAGCAATACTTGTCGGCCAATACGAATAAGGCGCTTCAGAAATCAATTGATATTTCGCGGAAAATGGGCGATGAGTTTGTCTCTGTTGAGCATATCCTGATGGCTTTGCTGGAGACGGGCGATACTGTTTCATCGCTGATGAAGGATAGTGGCGTTGGACGGAAGGAGCTGAATGCCGCCGTTGCCGAACTTCGCAAAGGAGCCAAGGTTGAGAGTCAGACTGCTGAAGATCAGTTTAACTCATTGAATCGCTTTGCGGTCAACTTGAATGAGAAAGCGCGCAGTGGCAAGCTGGATCCGGTTATTGGACGGGATGATGAAATCCGGCGGATTTTGCAGATTTTGTCGCGGAGAACCAAAAATAATCCCGTACTGATTGGGGAGCCCGGTACCGGGAAAACGGCTATTGCTGAAGGGCTGGCCCATCGAATTGTACGGGGGGATGTTCCGGAGAACCTGAAATCGAAACAATTGTTTTCCCTTGATATGGGTGCTTTGATTGCCGGAGCTAAGTACAAAGGCGAGTTTGAAGAGCGCTTGAAAGCCGTGGTGAATGAAGTTGTGAAGTCGGATGGGGAAATCATTTTGTTTATTGATGAGATTCACACCCTGGTGGGTGCAGGAAAAAGCGATGGCGCCATGGATGCCGCAAACATCTTGAAACCGGCATTGGCCAGGGGCGAACTGCGTGCCATTGGTGCAACAACTTTAAACGAGTATCAAAAATACTTTGAAAAAGATAAAGCCTTGGAACGCCGCTTTCAGATTGTGATGGTGAATGAGCCGGACACGCTGAGTGCCATTTCTATTCTTCGAGGCTTGAAGGAGCGTTATGAGGGACATCATAAGGTGCGCATCAAAGACAATGCGATTATTGCGGCTGTTGAATTGTCTCAACGCTATATATCAGATCGCTTTTTGCCTGACAAGGCCATTGACCTGATGGATGAAGCCGCGGCGAAGCTGCGTTTGGAAATGGACTCGGTGCCGGAAGAACTGGATGAAATTGAACGTCGGATTAAGCAACTCGAAATTGAACGTGAGGCGATAAAGCGTGAAAAAGACGAAGGCAAACTGGCTTTGCTGAATGAAGAAATTGCCAATTTGAAAGAAGAGCAATCGCGCTATCGGGCTCAGTGGGAAATGGAGAAATCATTGATCGACCAGATTCAGCAGAATAAAACCAATATTGAGAATTTCAAGTTCGAAGCAGAGCAGGCTGAGCGTTCAGGTGATTATGGCAAGGTAGCCGAAATTCGGTATGGAAAGATTAAAGAGGCCGAAGAAGCCATTGTGCATTTGCAGGAAGAATTGCAGAAAATTCAGGGCGATTCGCTGATTAAAGAGGAAGTGGATGCGGAAGATATTGCCGATGTGGTGGCCCGCTGGACCGGGATTCCGGTTGCTAAAATGTTGCAAAGCGAACGCGAAAAGCTCTTGCACCTGGAAGAAGAATTGCACAAACGCGTGGTAGGTCAGCAGGAAGCCATTCATGCGGTGGCCGATGCGGTGCGCCGCAGTCGCGCGGGCTTGCAGGACGAAAAACGTCCGATTGGCTCGTTTATTTTCCTGGGAACTACCGGTGTGGGAAAAACCGAGTTGGCCAAAGCACTGGCAGAATACCTGTTTGACAATGAGAATATGATTACCCGGATTGATATGTCCGAGTACCAGGAGAAATTCTCGGTTACACGGCTTATTGGTTCGCCTCCGGGCTATGTTGGGTATGATGAGGGTGGTCAGTTGAGTGAAGCTGTGCGCCGGAAGCCTTATTCCGTAGTGCTGTTTGACGAAATTGAGAAGGCCCATCCCGACGTGTTTAACGTCTTGCTGCAAGTGCTTGACGACGGGCGTTTGACCGACAACAAGGGACGGACAGTGAACTTTAAGAATACCATCATCATCATGACGTCAAATTTGGGGTCGCAGATTATTCAGGAAGGTTTTGAGCGGATGAATGAGGAAAACAAGGGCGAGATTTACGAGCAGACCCGCGAAGCCATCTTTAACTTGCTTCGGAAAACCATTCGTCCTGAATTTCTGAACCGGATTGATGAAACAATCATGTTCACGCCTTTGTCACGCGAAGATGTCAAAGAGATTGTGAAAATTCAATTCGACCGGATTGTGAAACGCTTGAGTAACCAGGATTTGAAAATTGAAATTTCAGATGAGGCTGTTTCCTGGTTGGCGACCATCGGTTATGATCCGCAATACGGAGCTCGCCCGGTGAACCGCTTACTGCAGAAGTATGTGCTGAATGAGCTGTCGAAACGAATTTTGGCAGGCGATGTTCGGGTTGACCAGACCATCCGGATTGTGATGGAAGAAGATGAGTTGAAGTTCAAAGGCATGTAAAAAAAACGAAGAGGCATTTTTCTGTAAAATGCCTCTTTTTTATGCTAGTTGATCCATCACTTCCTGAAGTTCCAGTTCGGCTTGGCCAATAACCAGATCAAACTCACTGATGTAGTCGGGATACGATTCAATATCTTCCAGTTTCTGGGTTTTTAGTTGCAGCTCTTTCAGCTTCCATCCCAAATCTTCCATGCCAAAGGTCATAACGGATGATTTGGCTTTGTGTGCCAACTCGCCAAGCTCTTTATATCTTTTATGGCTTAGATGTTCGTGTAGGCCAATCTTAAATTCAGGAAGTTGATCAAAAAACAAGGTGATAAATTCTTTCAAAATATCATCCTGACCTCCTGTAATCTCTTTTAGATAGTCTAAATTGGTGTATCTTTTTTCAGGCATAGCTCTGTACATCAGTTAAAACATGCAATTATAGGTAAATTTTGGCTATTATGCCAGAGGTTAAACGGGTAGTTCTGTTTTAGTTGCTGTTTCCTGCTTATTGAGCGTTTGTTTGTAAGGTAGTGTTTGGTCAAAATGTTGAGGGAAGCTGTGTTTTGCTGATCAAATCAGAAAGGAAAAAGGCTGGGGGAGTGGTCTTGTTTTCAGAATGAGTGGAGCAATGGTTGGGTGGTTTTTGGGACAAATAGTTCTTAACGGTTTTACGGAGTAAAATCAACAGTGAAACATCATTAATGGCATATCAATGACGTTTGGTCGTCAGATGTTACGTTCAGGCTTGTGCTGGTCAGGCAGGAATCAAATTGCTGAACGTGTCTAGGAAAACTTACGCAGGGCCTCTCTTAACTCCAGGTCTGCCGCTTGTGTTACAGACTCAAACTCTTCAACATACTTGGGGTATGAATCGAGCCCAATTTGTTTGTAGGTCTTCGCATGAAGAATTCGTAGGTTGTGAGACAAGTCAAACATGCCAAAGGTCAGCACCGATGAGTTGGCCATTCGCGCCAAATTTCCCAGCTCTTTCCATTGTTTGTTGTCGAGGTAGCGTCTAAAATCTCTCCGAAATTTGGGAATTTGCTCGAAATACAACTGGATGAATTCTTTCATAATTTTAGCCTCTCCTCCTGTGGCTTTCTCCAGATACCTTAAGTTGGTCAATCGTTTGGTTTTCATAGTTATTCTTTATTGGTGGAACTAGAAAGATACAACATCTGACAGTAATTTCATATAATAGTTGCTATACAGCAGTATTTTTCTGATATTCCTCATGAAAAAGCGGTGGCATAAGCTCTATTTTTACCAATTCAAACTAAGAAATCAATGAAAAAAACAGCTTTAAATCAACTCCATAAGCAAGCAGGAGGTAAGATGGTTGAATTTGCAGGCTATGAAATGCCGGTGGAATTCAGCGGAATTAAAGATGAACATTTAACAGTCAGAAACGGTGTTGGCGTTTTTGATGTTTCTCATATGGGGGAGTTTTGGGTAAAAGGGCCTAAAGCTGCCGCCTTGGTACAGAAATTAACCACAAATGATATCTCCAAGCTTCGGATGGGGCAGGCCCAGTACACTTGTTTTCCCAATGGAAAAGGGGGCATTGTGGATGATTTACTGGTTTATTATTACGAGCCGGAGAAGTATCTGCTGGTCGTCAACGCTTCCAATATTGAAAAAGACTGGGATTGGGTGGTTAGTCAAAACCAAGAGGGAGCCGAACTGGAAAATGCTTCAGACCGAATCAGCCTGCTGGCCATTCAAGGTCCCAAAGCCATGGAAGTACTGCAAAAGCTGACCCGGGTTAAGCTTAGTGATATTCCATTCTACACTTTTGTAACCGATGAATTTGCAGGGATTGAAGATGTAATCATTTCAGCAACCGGTTATACAGGTTCTGGAGGTTTTGAGCTGTATTTTGACAATGCACATGCCGAGGCCATTTACAAGGCTATTTTTGAAGCCGGAGAAGAGTTTGGCATTAAACCGATTGGCTTGGGTGCCCGCGATACGTTGCGTTTGGAAATGGGATTCTGCCTGTATGGCAACGATATTGACGACACCACTTCGCCAATCGAAGCTGGTCTGGGATGGATTACCAAGTTCAACGAAGACAATGACTTTATTGATAAGGAATTGCTGTCGGTTCAAAAAACGGAAGGCGTTGAACGCAAGTTAAGAGGCTTTGAAATGATTGATCGTGGCATTCCGCGCCATGGCTACGAACTGACTGACCAGAACGGCGTGGTTATCGGACAAGTTACTTCCGGTACCCAGTCGCCCATGCTAAATAAAGGCATTGGAATGGGCTACGTTGCCAAGGAATATTCTGCTTTCGGTACAGAAATTTATGTGAAAGTACGGACGAAATTATTAAAAGCAAAGGTAGTTAAAGTACCTTTTGTAAGTCTTCAATAAGGGGATTGACTTACTTGTTACTAATCTTTAAACCCACTACACCAGTGGGTTTTTTTGTGTCCTGAAGCCAACGTGCCCTGCAGGAATAAAACCTATGAAGAAGTATAAAAACTTGATGCAGAATGCTGTTCTGGTCATGCAGAATTTAAAAATGGAGTTGCAGAATTGTGATATGGGCTTGCAGAAGGCGTATTTGCTTTTGCAGAACCATTCTGCAAAAGCAAATACGCCTTCTGCATAGCAATTTATGCTACAGGAATAGTGGGAAAGGGTAGTATGGCTTTAAGATTGAAACCAGGAAGGGGTAAAATTTAACAAATAGACAATTTGCCGGAATTGTTGAGCTTAATTCTGATTTATTTTGAATAGAGCTTTATCTTTGCTCTCCGAACCCTTATTGGACACGATGAATACGAAAAAACGCTCGCTGGAAGTTTGTTTGACTCCGGCTATTTACGATAAACATGCCAAAGACGAAAACATCGTGGTGGTGATTGATGTGCTGCGTGCCACTTCATCGATCTGCACGGCGTTTGCCAATGGTGTTAAATGTTTGATACCAGTTGCCACGGTTGAAGAAGCCCGCCAAAAGAAAGAGGAGGGCTACATTGTGGCTTCCGAGCGCGATGGCTACGTGCTGGACTTTGCTGATTTTGGCAACTCACCATTCAATTTCACCCCCGAAAAAGTGAAAGGCAAAGAAATTGTGTACTCCACTACAAATGGCACCCGCTGCATCCACATGGCCAGTCATTCGCGCGAAGTGGTGATTGGTTCATTTTTGAACTTGTCGGCATTGGCTGATTATTTGATTCAACAGGATGCACCGGTTCTTATTTTTTGCGCATCGTGGAAAGACCGCTTTAGCCTGGAAGATACCGTTTGTGCCGGCGCTTTAGCCGAGCTGTTGCTGGCATCCGATAAGTACGAAACCATTTGTGATGCAGTAACTGCATCGATGGATTTATGGTCGGTAGCAAAAAACAACTTGGATGCTTACAGCCAGAAAGCTGCGCAGAAGGGACGTCTGGCCTCCAAAGGACTGGATGATTGCATCGGTTTTTGCCATCAGTTGGATTTTACCAGCCTGATCCCATATTACACCGATAGCATGCTGCTCGCCAAAAGCCCGGGCATTAATGGCAAGTCGCAAGCTGCTGAATGATATCAGCAGGGAAGTCAGTGTCTTAAATAATAATGTTTTATAACCTGTATTTGAAGCAGGTGGACTGATTTTTCTCAGATATCCGGCAGACAATTTTCCGTTAATTTGATAGGAATACGTAATTTTAAAAACAAAATATAATTTAAACCCTTTTAAAATAGACCCAATATGAAGAAGCATAATTTTTCAGCCGGACCTTCAATTTTACCACAATTTACTATTGAGAAGACAGCTGAAGCCATTAAAGACTTTGCAGGAACCAATCTTTCTGTGATGGAAGTATCGCATCGTGGGAAAGAGTTCATTGCCGTAATGGATGAAGCGCAGGCTTTGTTTCGTGAACTGTTGAATATTCCTGAAGACTATTCGGTCTTGTTTCTTGGTGGTGGTGCTTCAATGCAGTTTTGCATGGTGCCTTACAACCTGATGAAAAGCAAGGCGGCTTACCTGAATACAGGAGCCTGGTCGGCTAAAGCCATCAAAGAAGCAAAATTCTTTGGAGAGGTGGTTGAAGTAGCTTCTTCAAAAGATACGGTTTACAACTACATTCCGAAAGATTTTGAAATTCCGGCGGATGCTGATTACTTCCACTTCACATCAAACAACACCATTTACGGAACGCAAATTCGCAAGGATTTTGATTTGGATATTCCGGTTATCTGCGACATGTCGTCCGATATTTTCTCTCGTCAGATTGACGTTTCAAAATATGGAATCATTTACGGTGGTGCCCAGAAAAACCTGGCTCCGGCAGGGGTGGCTTTCGTTATTGTTAAAAATGAATTGCTTGGAAAAGTAGACCGCCCAATTCCAACCATGTTGAACTATCAAACACATATTGATGGGGGCTCCATGTTTAACACGCCTCCGGTAGTACCAATTTACGCAGCCTTGCAAACCCTGAAGTGGTTGAAAGACAATGGCGGCATTGCAGCTATGGAAAAAATTAACGAAGAAAAGGCTGCCCTTCTTTATGATGAAATTGACCGCAATCCTTTATTTAAAGGAACGGTATTGAATAAAGAAGACCGTTCATTAATGAATGTTTGCTTCATCATGAATGATGGCTACGAAGCGTTGGAAAAAGAATTCTTCGACTTTGCCACCGCACAAGGAATGTCTGGAATTAAAGGACACCGCTCAGTTGGTGGTTTCCGGGCTTCAATCTACAATGCCATGCCTAAAGAAAGCATTCAGGCCTTGATTGACGCCATGCAGGCCTTCGAGAAAAAGCATGTAAAATAGTTCTTTTAAAATAGGAAGGTGAACGGTCGTTTGCCTTCCACTTTTTCAAAGTCATTTAAAGCATGAGGTACGGCTAAAGCAATCAAGGGATTGCTTCGATTTGGCTTGCAATGACATTTTATTTTAACCCTAAACATGGAATAAAATGACGAAAGTATTAATTGCAACCGAAAAACCGTTTGCCCCGGCTGCGGTTGCGCAGATCAGTGAAGTCTGTCAACAGGCAGGTTACCAGGTTCAGTTGTTGGAAAAGTATACCGACAAACAAGCCCTGCTGGACGCAGTTAGTGATGCGCAAGCGTTGATTGTTCGAAGTGATAAAGTAGACCAGCAAGTGCTGGATGCGGCTTCGGAGTTGAAAATTGTAGTGCGTGCCGGTGCTGGCTACGACAATGTAGACACGGCTTATGCCAAAGAAAAAGGCATTTGTGTGATGAATACGCCCGGACAAAACTCCAATGCCGTGGCCGAATTGGCTATTGGACTGGCCATTTACGGAATCCGTAACTTTTTTGATGGAACTTCTGGCGGCGAACTTCGCGGTCGCACACTTGGTTTGCATGGCTATGGCTATGTGGCACGCAATGTGCATCGCATTGCCCGCGGACTGGGAATGAATGTCAAAGTATTTACGCGCTACAGCAAAGCTCAGGCTTCGTCTGAAGGGCTGGAAGTAACAAGTTCTCTGGAAGAACTGTATGCTGCCTCTGACATTGTATCCATCCATGTACCAGCCCGCGGAGAGCATCTGAAATCAGTGAGTAAAGAGGTGTTGCAACACCTGAAGGAAAATGCACTGATCATTAACACTGCCCGGAAAGAGGTGGTTAATGAAGACGATCTTTGCGCATTTATGGCGAGCCGGAAAGATGCGAAGTACCTTTCGGACATTACACCCGACTGTGCCGACAAGTTTAAAACTGAGTTTGAAGGACGGTATTTCTTTAGTCCTAAAAAGATTGGAGCGCAAACGGCTGAAGCCAACCTGAATGCCGGAGTAGCTGCTGCCGAACAAATTGTGGCTTACCTGGAAAATGGAGATAACACCTTCCAGGTGAACAAAAACTAAACGAAGACCAAAAGAGCCAGGCTTATCAGTTTTGCTGCAACAAGACTATAGTCTGGCTTAGCAATAACTTAAAGTCGCTTAATTTTTGAGATTGAGCGATGTGTAAGTGGAATATCCATTGTAAATTCGCTGACAATTGATGTTCTACGATATTAATTTGAAAATTTTTAAAGATGGCTATAATAAAACCTTTTAGAGGCCTTCGCCCGCCTCGTGAGATTGTTCAGGATTTGGCATGCTTGCCTTACGATGTGATGAATTCAGAAGAAGCTGCACGGATGGCTGAGGGGAAGGAAAACTCCTTGTTGCACATTACGCGTGCTGAAATTGATTGTCCGGCCGGAACAGACATCCACTCTGAGGAGGTCTACAACAAATCGGTTGAAAATTTCGAGAAATTTCAGCAAAATGGCTGGCTTCAGCAGGACGAAAATGACAAGTATTACATCTACGCACAAACCATGAATGGACGTACCCAGTACGGAATTGTGGGTGCAGCAGCCTGTGATGATTACCACAACGGCATCATCAAAAAACATGAGCTTACACGTCCGGATAAAGAAGAGGATCGAATGATTCTGACCCGGTACCTGAATGCCAATATTGAGCCGGTTTTCTTTTCGTATAAGGCCGTTCCTGAGATTGACGCGATTGTGGAGTCGATTGTTCAGAACAAAGAGGCCGATTACTCTTTTGTGGCTGAAGATGGATTTGGACACCAGTTTTGGGTTGTAAACGAAAGCGGCGTTAACCAGCAAATTGAAGAGTTGTTTGCTACACAGGTTCCTGCCACTTATGTGGCTGACGGGCACCACCGTACGGCTGCAGCAGCTCGCATTGGTCTGGAGAAAAAAGCGCAAAACCCTTCCCATACCGGCGAGGAGTCATACAATTATTTTATGGCTGTTCATTTTCCGGATAATCAATTGCAGATTATTGATTACAACCGGGTAGTGAAAGACCTGAATGGCTTAAGCGAAGAGCAATTGCTGGAACAATTGAGCACAGGTTTTGAGGTTGAAAAAATGGGCACTGAAATTTACAGACCTTCGGCCTTGCATGAAATGAGTATGTATCTGAATGAAAACTGGTACAAGTTGACGGCTAAAAGCGGAACGTATGATGATTCAGACCCGATTGGGGTGTTGGATGTAACCATTTTGTCGAACCAGGTGCTGGAGCCTATCCTGGATATTAAGGATTTGAGAACCTCCAACCGAATTGATTTTGTTGGTGGAATTCGTGGACTGGGTGAACTCAAAAAACGAGTTGACAGTGGCGAAATGACAGTGGCTTTTGCCTTATATCCTGTATCCATGCAACAGTTGATTGCTATTGCAGACAGTGGTAATATTATGCCGCCCAAAACAACCTGGTTTGAACCTAAATTGCGTTCCGGACTGGTTATTCATAAATTGGATTGAGCATTGGTTTAAAACGATAGGAATCCCGACAACATACGTGCTGTCGGGATTTTTTTTTGTTTTTTTCTGGATCAGACTTTTATAAAGCGGTTCTTTCGCTTTTAGCCATATGTTTTTCTTTATTTTTTTCTAAATTGCTAGATGGTAAAAAAATTGTCGGCTTTGTTTTTCTTCTTTAGCTGGCGGTGTAACTGAATAAAATAAATATGAGGTCAGGGGGATTGTCGTTGGTGCTAAAAATGTTGATTGGGTTTTGCCTGGGAAGTGTCCTGCTTCTCCTGTTGTTTGCGATTCATGATGTTTTTACGGCCGAAACTCATTTGAGCTGGAACGAAGCGCTATTGGTTGTTTTGTTTGGCGGAATAGCAGGCTTAATGGTTAGCCTGTTGCTGATTGCCAATATTAAGCAAACCCGGAAGCTGCGCGATAGTGAAAAGAAATACCAAACCTTAATTGATCAGTCGCTGGATGGAATTTACATTGAAGATGAACGGGGAAATATACTGGAATGCAATGTGCAGGGCTATAAAATGTTTGGGTATACCAAAGAGGAAATGCTAAAGCTATCCTTGAGGGATTTGGTTCCCCCTGAATTCAGCAAGCTCTTGCCCGATGTGATTCCCGATGAAATGGAAACAGGAGATGTTTACCTGGAACGTGAAAACATAAAAAAGGATGGTACCATTTTCCCCACAGAAATCAATACCAAATTTATTACCCTGAATGGAGAACGACGGCTACTGGCTTATGTGAAAGACAATACCGAAAAAAAGAGAGCAGAGCAAGCACTGAAGGAAAGTGAAGGTAACCTGAAAGCGCTGAATGCCGCCAAAGACAAAATCTTATCCATTATTGCACATGATCTTAAAAACCAGTTTGGAGCAATTCTTGGATTCAGTGAAATGATAGCAGATGAGGCTGAACACCATCAGCTGACTACCTTGAATGATTACGCCAATGAAATTAATCTGGCGGCTTCTCAGGCCAATAGCTTGCTCGAAAATATGCTGAGTTGGGCCATGATGCAAAAGAAAATGGCCTCATTTAAACCCATGGCACTTTGTTTGTCCGAACTGGTGGATAAAGTCTGTGACACACTCCGTGGAACCGCAAACATCAAGAAAATTCAACTACAGAACCGGGTACTTGCAGATTTGAAGGTGTATGCCGATGGTGATATGATGCTAACGGTACTTCGGAATCTGCTCTCGAATGCCATCAAGTTTACCTCTCGAAATGGCTTGGTTGAGATTTTATCAGATGGCCCCGGAGAGCTGGGAGAAGTGGTGATTGAGGTCAGAGACAATGGCGTGGGAATTGCTCCCGAAAAAATCGCTAAGCTGTTTCGACCGGGGGAGTATCAATCCACTTTGGGGACCGAGCAGGAAATTGGCACCGGCCTTGGCTTGGCCGTATGTCAGGAGTTTATTGAAAAGCATGGCGGGCGCATTTGGGTGGAGAGTGAATTGGGGAAAGGGTCTTCCTTTTTTATGAAACTGCCGACATGTAAGGATTGAGTGAGCTCCAGCCTGCTGGCTGTTGAAGTTCCATAAGTCCAAGCCTGATAAAATAAGAAAAGCCGGTTCAATCTGACTGAACCGGCTTTTTATTGTAATCAATTACGATTTTCTATTTGTATTCTCCCCAGTGTTTGATGGTGATATCTTCCAGCTTATGCTTGCAAATGGCATAGATGAAAGCACTGGCCACACGGGCGTTGGTGATCAACGGCACGTTGTAGTCAATGGAGTTCCGGCGGATTTTGTAGCCATTACTCAATTCACGTTTTGTATAGTTTTTAGGGATATTGACAACCAGGTCAATTTTCTTTTCGCGAAGGTATTCAACCGTGTTCGGATGTTGGTCTTCCTCATCGGGCCAGTGCAGCATGGTTGACTCTACTTTGTTTTCGCGCAGGAAGCGGTGTGTTCCTTCGGTGGCAAAAACATTGTAGCCATGTTCAACCAGCATACGGGCGCTGTTCAGCATTTCCAGCTTCGAGCGGGCAGGTCCGGAAGAAATCAGGATATTCTTTTTAGGGAATTTGTAACCAACCGAAAGCATTGATTTCAGAATGGCCTCGTAGAAGTTTTCGCCGATACAAGCAACCTCTCCGGTTGATGACATGTCAACACCTAAAACAGGGTCGGCATTCAACAGACGGGCAAAAGAGAACTGAGGAGCTTTTACACCAACGTATTCCAGCTCAAACAGCGATTTGTCCGGCTTTTGATAAGGAACTCCCAGCATCACCTGAGTCGCAATCTCAATCAGGTTGATCTTCATGACTTTCGACACGAATGGGAAACTACGTGATGCACGCAGGTTACATTCGATAACTTTGATGTCATTGTCTTTAGCCAGAAACTGCATGTTGAAAGGTCCTGAAATATTCAGCGCCTTGGCAATCTCGCGTGAAATTTTCTTCACCCGGCGAATGGTTTCAACATAAAGCTTTTGTGGTGGGAAAACGATGGTGGCATCACCGGAGTGAACACCCGCAAATTCCACGTGCTCCGAGATGGCGTAAGCTACCATTTCACCTTTGTCGGCCACAGCGTCAATCTCAATTTCCTTGGCCAGCTCAATAAATTCAGACACAACTACCGGGTGTTCTTTTGAAACATCGGCTGCCAGCTGCAGGAAGTGTTCCAGTTGCTCCTCGTTTGAAACCACATTCATGGCAGCGCCCGAAAGAACGTAAGAAGGACGGATAAGCAGCGGATAGCCCACTTCATCCACAAATTTGTAGATGTCGTCAATACTGGTCAGCTCATTCCAGCGAGGCTGGTCAATGCCCAGGTCATCAAGTAGCGAACTGAATTTCTTGCGGTCTTCCGCATTGTCAATCTTTTGTGCTGATGTTCCCAGAATTGGCACATCCTGAGCCGCCAGTTTCATGGCCAGGTTATTGGGGATCTGACCACCCACTGAGAGAATTACTCCTTTCGGGCTTTCCAGGTCAATCACATCCATCACCCGCTCAAAAGTCAATTCGTCGAAGAACAGGCGGTCGCAAGTGTCATAATCAGTACTCACCGTTTCAGGGTTGTAGTTGATCATGATGGAGCGGTAACCTTCCTTGCGAATGGTGTTGATGGCATTTACCGAACACCAGTCAAATTCCACTGAACTACCAATACGGTATGCACCTGAACCCAGAACGATCACAGAGTTGTTATCCTTCGGAAACTCAATGTCGTGTTCGGTACCATTGTAGGTCATGTACAGGTAGTTGGTTTGCGCAGGATACTCTCCGGCCAGCGTGTCAATTTGCTTGACAACAGGCAAAATGTTATGCGCTTTCCGGTGTTCCCGAACTTCAATCAGTTTCGCCGTCATTTCTTTGTTCGGGGCATCGAGCACCAAACGGGCGATCTGGAAGTCGGAGAAGCCAGCTTGTTTAACCTGAAGCAACAACTCGTTATTCAAATCCTGCAGGCTGTTAACTTCTTTGAGCTCTTCATTCAGCTTGTGAATTTTATAAAGCTTCTGCAAAAACCAGCGATCGATTTTTGTTTTCTCATGAATGTCTTCAATGGTGTATCCTTGAGCAAAAGCGGCGGCGATGGCAAAAATCCGTCGATCCGTTGGATGAATCAACTCTTCATCAATTTGCTCAATGGTAATTTCTTCTTTGTTGCCCACAAAACCGTGCATGCCGATGCCCACCATGCGGATTCCCTTCTGAATGGCTTCTTCAAAGCTACGTCCGATAGACATGATTTCACCAACAGACTTCATCGAGCTGCCCAGGTTTTTGGAAACACCACTAAACTTGTTCAAATCCCAACGAGGAATTTTACAAACGACGTAGTCCAGAGCAGGCTCAAAACAAGCTGTAGTAACCTTGGTTACCGAGTTGCTTAGTTCGTGCAAACCATAACCCAGTCCAAGTTTGGCAGCCACAAAAGCCAGCGGATAACCTGTTGCTTTTGATGCCAAGGCTGAAGAGCGTGAAAGTCGTGCGTTCACTTCAATTACACGGTAATCCTCAGAGTATGGGTCCAGGGCAAACTGAACGTTACACTCTCCAATAACGCCAATGTGGCGAATGATTTTGATGGAGATTGCACGTAGTTTGTGGTATTCTCTGTTAGACAATGTTTGAGAAGGGGCAACAACAATACTCTCTCCGGTGTGAATTCCCAGCGGATCGAAGTTTTCCATGTTACACACCGTAATACAGTTGTCGTACTGGTCACGTACCACTTCATATTCTACCTCTTTCCAGCCTTTCAGCGATTCTTCAACCAAAATTTGAGGCGAGTAAGAAAAGGCACTTGAGGCCAGGTCTTTGAGTTCCTGGTCATTTTTGCAGAATCCGCTTCCTAAACCACCCAGGGTGTAAGCTGCGCGGATGATGATGGGGTAGCCCAGTTTTGTTGCTGCATCCTGCGCTTCAGCCATGTTAGTACAGGCAATACTGCGTGGAGTAAACACATCAATTTCGGCTAGTTTGCCGGCAAAAATCTGGCGGTCTTCGGTATCGATAATCGATTGGACCGGTGTTCCAACAACCTCGATGTTGTATTTTTCAAGAACACCGCTTTCGAATAGTTCTACCCCGCAGTTCAGGGCTGTTTGACCACCAAAGGCCAGCAGGATACCATCCGGATTTTCCTTCTTGATTACTTGCTCGACAAAGAAGGCTGTAACCGGTAAGAAGTAAATCTTGTCGGCAATTTCCTGCGAAGTCTGGATTGTAGCAATATTCGGGTTGATCAGTACGGTTTCAACGCCTTCTTCCTTCAAGGCTTTCAGTGCTTGTGAACCGGAGTAGTCAAACTCACCGGCCTCACCAATTTTCAGTGCACCTGAACCCAGAACGATTGCTTTTTTTATGTTTTTATTTATTTGGTTACTCATTTGAAGCTGTGTTATAAAAATTAGGCTTTCTGCTTAAATTCAACAATGTTTTGAATGAACTCATCAAACAAATATTCTGTATCAACCGGACCACTGGAAGCTTCCGGGTGGAACTGAGTAGAGAAGAATGGTTTTGTTTTGTGTCGGATGCCCTCGTTGGTTTTATCATTTACATTGACAAACATGCTTTCCCAGTCTTCAGGAAGAGTGTTGGGGTCAATAACATAGCCGTGGTTTTGCGAAGTGATAAAACAGCGGTCAGTTCCGGCAAGTAAAACCGGTTGGTTATGGCTTCGGTGTCCGAATTTCAGTTTGTAGGTATCAGCACCGGCAGCACGGGCCAGCAGCTGGTTCCCAAGGCAAATTCCCATGATGGGCTTTTCGGTCGCCATTACTTTTTTAATAGTCTCAACGGTTTTGTCGCAGCGGGCAGGGTCGCCCGGGCCATTTGAAATGAAGACCCCGTCAAATTCTTCTTCCGAAAAATCGTAATCCCAGGGAACGCGAATGACCGTTGTGTTGCGTTGGAGTAAACAGCGAATGATGTTGTTTTTTACGCCACAGTCAATTAAAACAACTTTGTGTTCCCCATTGCCATACACTTCCTTTTTCTCTATACTGGCAACAGCTACCAGGTTTTCCTTGTTTGGATCGTAAAAATCAATTGGCTCTTCTTCAAACTCGATTTTTCCTAACATCGATCCTTTCACGCGTAACACTTTGGTTAGTGCACGTGTGTCAATCCCATACAGTCCGGGAACTTTTGATTCTTTTAACCAGTCACCGAGGCTTTTGCTTGCATTCCAGTGGCTGTATTCCGAAGAGTAGTCCGAAATAATCAATCCGCTGATGTGCATTTTGTGTGACTCGTAGTGAGCGTGCACGCCTTCATCCGAAAGATCTGTTGGAACACCATAATTCCCAATCATTGGATAGGTCGAAACCAAAATCTGACCGGTATATGAAGGATCTGTTAAACTTTCCGGGTATCCGGTCATAGCAGTATAAAAAACCACTTCGCCGGCAATGGACTGTTCATATCCGAAAGATTTTCCCTCAAACCTGGTCCCGTCTTCTAAAACCAAACTGACTTTCTTTGCCTTTGTCATTGTACTAATCGCTTATAGATTAAAAAAAATGCGTCTGACTACCGAAAGTAGGGCAAACGCATTGTGCTTATTTTCTTTTGAATAATGTTTTTTCTTCACCGTCATATTGTATTGCTACCAAAAACACTCATCGTGACAAAATGTTTTTTGGTGAGCGTTTCGGCTACAAAAATAGAAATAATTCTGGAATAAAAATTTGATTTTTACAGAAAATGCATAATTTTGCATAGGATTTGCATATATATACAGAAAATGAAGAATCGCACGAAAAGACAATTGGCTATAAAAAAAATAGTTACATCAAAGGAGATTAGTAGCCAGGAGGAACTGCTGGGGCAACTGAAAGAAGAAGGTTATGAGTTGACCCAGGCGACCTTGTCACGTGATTTAAAAATATTAAAGGTGGCTAAAGTGGCACATCCGAACAAAGGATACGTATATGTTTTCCCGGAAGGGGTGAATGTTGATCCACAGTATGAGAATTCACGGGTGAATTTTTTGGCCGATGGATTTCGTGATTTGCAGTTTTCCGGAAACTTGGCGGTGTTAAGAACACGTCCGGGCTATGCAAGCAGCTTAGCTGCGGTGTTGGATCATGCAGATCCGTATGAGATTATAGGAAGCATTGCTGGAGATGACACCATTTTACTGGTGATGCGAGAGGGAGTAACTCCCAGTGATTTAATTAATAGTTTGATTTTGGTAATGCCAAAATTAGAAGACAAAATTGGATAGATGGATAGGATTTTAGATTAAATGAAAAACATTAAGGATATTAAAGTTATTGCAGCAAATGTTGCGCACTTGGACTATGTTGCCAAGATTAATGACAGTATTGATCTGGCTTCCAAGGAGAGAGGGACTGGTATTGCCCGTCGATCAGATGAGTATATTACTCAAAAGATTGTGGAGGGAAAAGCCATTATTGCTTTAGATGGCACCGCTTTTGCCGGTTTCTGTTACATTGAATCGTGGGGGCACAATCGGTTTGTGGCCAACTCGGGTTTGATTGTTGTTCGCGATTACCGGGGAATTGGACTGGCACGTGAAATTAAGCGGAAAGCTTTTGAATTGTCACGAGAAAAGTTCCCGAATGCTAAAATATTTGGATTGACAACGGGGCTGGCGGTTATGAAAATTAACCATGAGTTGGGCTATCGCCCGGTTACTTTTTCAGAACTTACGGATGATGAGGATTTCTGGAAGGGATGCCAGAGTTGTGTAAATTATGATATTCTAACGCGTACCGGGCGTTCTAAATGCTTGTGTACCGGAATGCTTTTTGATCCGGAGTGGGAAAAGAAGAAGGTGAAGAAGGTCGAAAAGAGCAAAAAAATATCATTGACGGAAATCATCGGTAAATTGAAACCTAAAAGTCATTCAGGCGGTAAAGAATCAGGAGATAATCGTTTTAAAAAAATAATTCAGAACTTAAGTGATGGCACTGTTCGGCAATAATTTCAGGATTAATTTTCTTTAAATATTTCCAATTATGGAAATGGATTAAGCTTAGTGAGCTGCATAACAGTTTAGGGAAAAAAGGTTAGTAAAGTTGTAAGTTTTCAGTAGAAATGCTGAATTGGTGTCATCACTTTTTATAAAAAACAAATCAAATGAAAGAGAAAGTAGTATTAGCATACAGCGGAGGTTTGGATACTTCATTTTGCGCAAAGTATTTATCGGTTGAAAAAAATCTTGAAGTTTATACGGCTCTTGCTAATACCGGCGGTTTTGGTGCCGAAGAGCTGGAAGATATTGAGACGAAAGCGTATGAGTTAGGCTCGGCCAAACACGTTACGCTGGATGTAACCGATACCTATTATAGTAAGTGTATCCGATACATGGTTTATGGCAATGTTCTCCGGAATAATACTTATCCGATTTCGGTTAGTTCTGAACGGGTTTTTCAAGCGATTGCCATCATTGAATATGCCAAGAAAATTGGGGCAAAATATGTTGCTCACGGAAGTACTGGGGCCGGAAACGACCAGGTACGTTTCGACCTTACTTTTGAAGTTCTGGCTCCGGATATTGAAATTTTGACACCCACACGCGACTTGCAACTCAGCCGTCAGGAAGAGATTGACTACCTGAAAAAACACGGTGTTGAGGCCGATTGGTCTAAAATGGCTTACTCGATTAATAAAGGCTTGTGGGGAACCAGTATTGGTGGAAAAGAAACACTGACTTCAGATAAAACCTTACCCGAAGAAGCTTATCCTTCTCAATTGGAAGCGAAGGGAGAGAAAGAGATTTCACTTGATTTTGTAAAAGGTGAGCTGAAAGGTGTTGATGGTAAAAAATACTTCAATACGGTAGATGCGATCCGCGCTTTGGAAGCTTTGGCTGCTCCATACGCCATTGGCCGCGATATGCATATTGGTGATACCATTATTGGTATTAAGGGGCGTGTTGGCTTTGAAGCAGCAGCTCCCATGCTGATCATTAAAGCGCACCAAATGCTGGAAAAACACACGCTTACCAAATGGCAAATGTACTGGAAAGAGCAGTTGTCGAACTGGTATGGCATGTTCCTGCACGAATCGCTTTACCTGGATCCGGTGATGCGCGACATTGAAAAATTCCTAGAAAATACACAGGAAACAGTTACCGGTAAAGTAATTGTAACACTGAAGCCATACCATTATGTGTTGGTTGGTGTTGAGTCAGAATATGATTTGATGAAATCAGACTTTGGTGAGTATGGTGAGATGAATAAAGCCTGGACCAGCGAGGATGTTAAAGGGTTCACCAAAATTTTAGGAACTTCGTTGAAAATTTACAATTCAGTTAATAAAAAATACTAAGCAGGAGCGATACATGATTCAAGTAGGAATAATAGGAGGGGCAGGATACACTGCAGGAGAATTGATTCGTATTTTATTGAACCATCCACAGGCGGAAATCGCTTTTGTGCAAAGTAGCAGCAATGGCGGCAATCCGGTAACCAATGTTCATCGCGACTTGCTGGGCGAAACAGACCTGCAGTTTGTTGCTGAGCCTGATTTTGCAAAGGTTGATGTTATTTTTCTGTGCATGGGCCACGGAAAATCCAAAGCATTTGTTGAGGCCAATTCGTTGCCGGAGTCGCTTAAGGTAATTGACCTGAGCCACGACTACCGGTTAAAAGCAGCGGGAAATGCGTTTGTTTATGGTTTGCCCGAAATCAACCGCGAAGCCATTCGAACAGCTCAATATATTGCCAATCCGGGCTGTTTTGCCACCGGAATTCAACTGGCAGTTTTGCCACTGGCAGCAGCTGGTTTAGTCAAAAATGAAATTCATGTCCACGCCATTACCGGGTCAACCGGGGCAGGACAGGCTCCAAGTGCTACCTCGCATTTTAGCTGGCGCAACAGCAATGTGTCGGTGTACAAAGCTTTTCAGCATCAGCATTTGGGCGAAATTGGCCAAAGCTTTAAGCAGTTGCAGGATTCCTTCGACTTCGATATCAACTTTGTGCCGGTTCGAGGAAATCATACCCGGGGTATTTTTGCTTCGGTTTATACTGATTTTGACGGAAGCCTGGAAGAGGCTGTTCAGCTTTATGAAACGTATTATGCAACACATCCTTTTGTATTTGTTAGCAGCGAAAATCCGGATGTAAAACAAGTGGTGAACACCAATAAGGCGGTTCTTCATCTGGAAAAACACGGCCGGAAACTATTGATCCTAAGTGTAACGGATAACCTGCTGAAAGGGGCTTCCGGACAAGCCGTTCAGAACATGAACCTGCAGTTTGGTCTGGATGAAAAGGCCGGGTTGAACTTAAAACCGGTATCATTTTAATTGATTAGTATGAATTTATTCGATGTATATCCCTTGTTTGACATTACTCCGGTGAAAGCCGAAGGATGCTACGTATGGGACGATGCCGGTAACCGGTATCTGGATTTATATGGAGGCCATGCTGTAATTTCAGTCGGGCACAGCCACCCAAAATATGTTGCTCAAATTAGTGAGCAGCTGCAACAAATCGGCTTTTACAGCAACTCGGTAAAGATTCCTCAGCAGCAGGAACTGGCCACTAAATTGGGGCAGCTTTCCGGATGCGATGACTATCAGTTGTTTTTGTGTAACTCGGGGGCTGAGGCCAATGAAAATGCCTTGAAACTGGCTTCGTTTACAACTGGCCGGAAAAAAGTGATCAGCTTTAAAAAGGGTTTTCACGGGCGTACTTCGGCTGCAGTGGCCATTACCGATAATCCGAAAATTGTTGCTCCGGTCAATGAAACAGAGCATGCCGTGATTTTACCTTTAAACGATATTGCTGCGGTTGAGCAGCAATTGAAAGCGAAAGATGTTGCGGCAGTCATTGTGGAAGGCATTCAGGGAATCGGAGGGATTCATGTTCCGGATTCGGCTTTCCTTGAAAAATTGAGCCAGTTATGTAAACAGTACGGAAGCTTGCTTGTTCTGGATGAAATCCAATCAGGGTATGGCCGAAGTGGCAAGTTCTTTGCTTATCAATACACCGCTGTACAGCCCGATATGATTACTATGGCCAAAGGTATGGGCAATGGATTTCCCATTGGTGGCGTGCTGATTAGCCCCGAACTGAAACCATGGCATGGCATGCTGGGCACGACCTTTGGAGGCAACTACCTGGCTTGTGCTGCCGGTATTGCTGTATTGGATATTATGGCTCAAGAACAGTTGGTAACCAATGCGGAGCAAGTAGGAAACTACTTGATTGAAAAGCTGACAGCTATTGGGGGAATTAAAGAAGTTCGGGGAGAAGGATTGATGATTGGTATTGAGTTTGACGAAGAAGTGAAACCCATCCGTCAGAAACTGCTTTTCGATGAGAAAATATTTACCGGAGTTTCCGGAGCGCATATTATTCGATTGCTGCCACCCTTAAGTTTAACCATGGAACAAGCAGCTTATTTTATCGAAAAATTTGAAAAAGTATTGAAGGAACTCGCCGTTCATTCAAACTAAAAATAAACAAAATGAAAGTTGGAAAAATTACCATAATTGGCGCCGGAAATATGGGCGGAGCAATTGCCAACGGCTTGTTGAAGTCGGGCTATGTTGAACCTTCAGCAATTAGCATCTCCGATCCGCGTAAAGCTGTTTTAGAAGGCTTTAAAGCTTGCGGATTGAATACGTTTCAGGACAATCTGGAGGCTGTAAAAACAGCGGACGTGATTATTTTTGCTGTGAAACCGTATCATATTGAGAAGGTGATCAATGGGGTAAAACCAGCTTTAACTTCGGATAAAATTATTGTTTCCATTGCAGCGGGTGTAAGCCTGGCAGAGTTGGGCGGGATGATTGGCGATGATGCCCGGATTTTGCGCGTAATGCCCAACACTGCCATTTCCTTGCAGGAATCCATGACTTGCATTTCAGGCAATGGCAATTCAGAAGGAGACCTTGATACGGTTAAGGAATTGTTCGACCAACTGGGTTCTACCGTGGTGATCAATGAGGAGTTGATGGCTGCGGCAACGGTGCTGGCCTCCTGCGGTACCGCATTCGCTTTGCGCTATGTGCGGGCAGCCATGCAAGGAGGTATCGAAATGGGCTTTAATGCCGAAATGGCGCAGTTTATTACTGCTCAAACGGTAAAGGGGGCTGTTCAGTTGATTATGAATACCGGCCATCATCCGGAGCGGGAAATTGATAAGGTGACTACCCCCCGGGGAATTACCATTACCGGAATCAATGAGATGGAACATAAAGGTTTCAGCTCTTCGGTAATTCAGGGACTGATAGCCTCATTTAATAAGGTGGAACGCGGATAGAGCCCGGAAGACATGAGTTTTAATTATAAGAAAATTACCATAAAAGTAGGTAGTAACGTTCTAACCAAGTCTGATGGGACATTGAATGTTGCCCGAATGGAGCATCTGGTGGATCAAATTGCCCTGCTTCACCAGAAAGGAGTCGAAGTCATTTTGGTTTCGTCCGGTGCGGTTGCTGCCGGTCGTAGCGAAATGAAACTGAACCGGAAGCTGGATACGGTTTCCTCTCGTCAGCTGTGGTCGGCCATTGGGCAGGTGAAGATGATCAATCAATACGCTGCTTTTTTCAATAAGCATGGCATTACCTGTGCACAGGTGCTGACCACCAAAGATAACTTTGGCGACCGGAATCATTACCTGAACATGAAAAACTGTTTTACCACCTTGCTGGAAAACAGGGTGGTGCCGGTGGTCAATGAGAATGATACCATTTCGGTTACCGAACTGATGTTTACCGATAATGATGAGTTGTCGGGGCTGATTGCCTCGATGCAAAATTCAGAAGCTTTGATTATTCTCAGTAACATTGATGGCATTTACGATGGCGATCCTAAGTTGCCGGAATCGCAGATCATTGAAGAGATCAACCTGAAAGACCGCGACTGGATGAAGAATATCTTAACCCAGAAATCCGGCTTCGGACGTGGAGGCATGCTAACCAAAAGCTCCATTGCCCGCAAGACGGCTAAAGATGGTATTGCGGTGCACATTGCCAACGGGATGCGCGATCATATTCTGACGGATATTCTGAGCAAGGACCGGGAGGTAAAACATACTTGGTTTAAGGCCGGTAAACGCAAGTCGTCGAATGTGAAAAAATGGATCGCTTATTCGCATAGTTTTGCCAAAGGCGAGCTGGTCATTAATCAAGGAGCCAAAGATGCGTTGAACTCATCCAAAGCCACCAGTTTGTTACCCATCGGGGTAACCGAAGTGAAAGGGCTGTTTAAGCGGGGCGACATTGTAAAAATTATCGATGAACAAGGCCGGCTGGTCGGCTGGGGAAAATCGCAATATTCGGCGGATAAAGTGAAAGCCGAAGGCGAGAGTCTTAAGCAAAAACCAGTGGTGCATTACGATTATTTGTATTTAAGTGAAGATTAATGAATTAATGAAAATAAGCTCAGGATAGTTAGTTTCTTATCTTAACAATCCCCTTTTTTTTGTTGACTTCAACAAGATATTCTGAGTTGTCCCCTTCCTCCCCCAGGGAAGGGGACTTTTAATAGAAACAGGAGGTACTATGGAGGTTAAAAAACAATTGGAATTAACGCTGAAAGCCAGCAGAAATCTGGCTTTGCTAAGCGAAAGCAAGATTAATGATGTTTTGTTGGAGCTTGCTGAAGCAGCCGTTGAAAACACCGAAGCGATTTTAGTGGAAAACCAAAAAGACTTAAGCCGGATGGATCCGGAAGACCCTAAGTTTGATCGTTTGAAACTTACGCCGGAGCGAATTCAGAGCATTGCGGATGATATCCGGAATGTAGCTTCCTTACCTTCTCCTCTGGGGCGCATTTTGAGCGAAACAACCCGTCCAAATGGAATGCGGATCAAAAAAGTATCGGTAGCCTTTGGGGTGATTGGAATCATTTATGAAGCCCGTCCCAATGTTACCTTCGATGTGTTTTCACTGTGCCTTAAATCGGGAAATGCCTGTGTGTTGAAAGGCGGAAGTGACGCGATTGACTCCAACACGGCTATTGTGAAGGTCATTCATGAGGTGCTGGAAAAGCATGGTATTGATCAGAACGTTTTGGCGCTATTGCCAGCCGACCGTGCCGCAACCGCTGAAATTCTGAACGCGCAAGGCTATGTGGATCTGATTATACCTCGCGGTTCGCAGGGACTGATCAACTATGTGCGAGAGAATGCCACCATTCCGGTGATCGAAACCGGAGCCGGTATTTGCCATACTTATTTTGACGAATATGGCGATGCGGACAAAGGACAAGCCATTGTGGAGAATGCCAAAACCCGGCGTCCAAGTGTTTGCAATGCACTGGACTGTCTGGTAATTCATGAAAGCCGGTTGGCTGATTTGCCTCAGCTTTGTGCTGACTTGCCCCAAAGCAAGGTGGTGGTTTATGCCGATGAGAAAGCTTATGCCGCACTTGCTGGCAACTATCCGGCCGAGCTATTGGAGAAAGCCACCGAGGAGTCTTTTGGAACGGAGTTTTTAGGCTACAAAATGTCGGTGAAAACGGTTCCGGCTTTTCTTGATGCTTTGGATCACATTGCTGCCTACAGCTCGAAACACAGCGAGGCCATTGTTTCAGAAAATGAAGAACGGCTGGATTTATTCCGCAAAATGGTCGATGCGTCTTCGGTGTATTGCAATGTGTCTACCGCTTTTACAGATGGAGCGCAGTTTGGTCTGGGGGCTGAAATTGGCATTTCAACCCAAAAATTACATGCCCGCGGACCGATGGCCCTGGAAGAACTGACCAGTTACAAATACCTCATTGATGGGGATGGACAGGTAAGACCGAAATAGATTGATGATTGCTAACTGGAAACTTGGAATGTAGAACTTGAAACTTGAAATTTTATACGAACTATGAAGCACTTTACGTCTGTACACGACCTCGATAACTTGGATGAAGCCCTGAAATTGGCGCTTGAATTGAAAAAAGATCCTTACCAATATCAAACTCTCGGAAAGAATAAAACCTTGTTGCTGGTGTTCTTTAATTCCAGCCTGCGCACCCGCCTAAGCACCCAGAAGGCTGGTTTAAACCTGGGGATGAACGTAATTGTCTTCGATATAAATGAAGGTGGCTGGAAGCTGGAAACAGAACTGGGCGTCATTATGGATAGTGACAAACCCGAGCATATTCGCGAAGCGGTACCCGTTATTGGCAAGTATTGCGACATTATTGGTGTTCGCTCCTTTGCCAAATTTGAAAACCGGGAGGATGATTACCAGGAAAAAATTATTCAGCAGTTTATCGATTATGCCGGCGTACCGGTAGTGAGCATGGAAGCAGCTACCCGCCATCCGCTGCAGTCCTTTGCCGACCTGATAACCATTGAGGAGCATAAAACCAAGGAGCGTCCTAAAGTGGTAATGACTTGGGCACCGCATCCGCGTGCTTTGCCGCAAGCAGTACCCAACTCGTTTGTGGAATGGATGCGCGAAACAGACTATGAGCTGGTGGTTACTCATCCCGAAGGGTATGAGCTGGCGCCTGAGTTTATGGGCGACCTGAAACCGGAGTACGATCAAATGAAAGCCTTTGAGGGGGCTGACTTTATCTACGCGAAAAGCTGGGCGGCTTACAACGATTATGGCAAGGTCTTGTCGCAAGACCGGGACTGGACTGTTTCGGACCGGCAAATGGCCGTTACCAACAACGCCAAATTTATGCACTGCCTGCCTGTACGGCGAAACATGATTGTGAGCGATTCGGTGATTGACGGACCAAACTCCATCGTGGTTGCTGAAGCTGAGAACCGCTTGTTTTCTGCTCAAGCCGTATTGAAAATGTTGCTGGAACAGATGAAGTAAAAAAGCAATGTCATTTATGGTCATTTTAGAGTCATTCATGGTTTTGCTGAAATGACTTAATGACAATCAACGACTGAATAAACACAAAGAAAATTGATGAGCAAACAGAAATTAACCCTCGTAAAAGTAGGGGGCAAGGTGGTTGAAGAAAAGGATTCGCTGCAGGATTTGCTGGCACGTTTTGCCCAACTGGACGGCTTGAAAGTGCTGGTGCATGGCGGAGGCCGTTCGGCAACTGCCATGGCCGAACGCATGGGCGTTGAAACCCAAATGGTGGATGGCCGGCGCATAACCGATGCCAATATGCTGGAAGTAGTAACCATGGTGTATGGTGGTCTGGTCAACAAAAATATTGTGGCTCAGCTGCAGGCCAATGGTATCAACGCCATCGGGCTGACTGGCGCCGACCTGAACTACATGCAGGCCGTGAAGCGTCCGGTGGCAACCATCGACTATGGCTTTGTGGGCGATGTTGTTTCGGTGCATGTGGATCAACTGAAGTTGTTGGTGGAAAACCAGGTGGTGCCGGTATTGGCGCCTTTAACCCACGATAAAAACGGACAATTGCTGAACACCAATGCCGATACCATTGCGGCTGAAGCGGCCATTGGTTTTAGTGAGTATTTTGATGTGGAGCTGGTCTTTTGCTTTGAAAAACCGGGTGTGCTGGAAGATGCTGAAGACGATTGCTCGGTGATTGCCTCGCTTAATCATGCCCAGTTTAAAGACCTGCAAGCATCAGGGGCTATTCATGCCGGCATGATCCCTAAGCTGGACAACAGTTTCAATGCCATTCAAAAAGGGGTGAGCCAGGTGCGTATCACCAATATCGAAGGCCTTCAAAAAGGAGGAACCTTGCTGGTAGGCGAATAAAAGACTTTAAGAATTAACTCGTAAGCAACAAGGGGTCTGATCGTTTTAGTGATCGGATCCCTTGTTTTATTCTTAAGTAAACCCCTTCAATAAAATTTAAAGGAAGGGGCATGCTAAATTTATTTGCTACTTTTGACCATGCGTTTACGGCTCCAACCTTAAAAGCGGGAGCAGCGTTATTCGCCATCAATTTTCACTAAAAAAGAAAGTATATGCCCCTTACCAATAATGACATTCTGAAAAAGCTACGCGTAGCCCTGAAATTGCGCGATGAAGATATTGTGGAGATTCTAAACCTGGTGGATTACAAAGTGACCAAGAGTGAGTTGGGAGCTTTTTTCCGAAGTGTTGAACATCCGAATTACAAGCCACTTCAGGATCAGATTTTACGAAATTTTCTGAATGGATTGATTATTTACAAGCGTGGCCCGCGGGAGCAGAAACCTGCGAAAGGCCCGGATAAAAAGCAGGAATAGGCTTTTCAAGTTTAATTCCGCACCGTATCAATATAAGCGGGCGGAAGGCGGTTGTATGCAACAGGAAATTCTGAAAGTCCGTTGTATACAACCGCTTTCTTTTTGCTTTAGGTAAAGTTTGCGATTATGGGTATTCAGCAATAGGGAAGCAGATACAACAGAAAAATAAGAATGATGGTAAGTGAGGAAACGCCTAGCGGAAACCAGACCGGGGCAATCCAGGGCCGGGGAATGAGGAAAAGTACGTCGGTGGTGGTGAGTTTGGGCGGCCAGCCGATGAGCAGGTAAAGCGATACGTAATAGAATAAATCCCAAAAGGCGAAGGTCCACAGAAACACCATGATCTGATGGAGCAGGTTTTCACCCACCAGCCAGGCCAGACTGACCAGCATGACAATGGTGGCTGCTTCACGCGTCATTTCAATTTGTACATAGCGGCGTGGAACTTGCTCCAGTGCCTGCCGGTTGTCTACTTCCGGGTCGAGCAAGCCAATGGCTTTTCGAAGATAAACCACTACCACTCCTTCAACATGTGCCATGGCCATTCCGAACAGGGCCAATACGATAAATTGCAGTAACATGGGTTGTGCGTTTTCAGGGGCTTACGTTTCTGATGCAGCAAAGTTTACCGTTCCGTGGAAGATCGACTGGCAGGCCTTTGGACGATAACCTCTTCTCACCTGTTGCGTAGATGGCTACAGGAAACCGATTGTAAACGTTTGAAGCCATGGCTCTTTCACTTGTCCCTTTTTTGTGGGTTGTTTTAAGCTTCACCATTCCGTTGGCTGGCGCTCAGCCCGAAGCCTTCGTGCAAGCGCGCAAACAAATGGTACGCATGCAAATTCAAGCCCGCGGCATCCACGATCAGGAGGTGTTGGAGGCCATGCGAACCGTACCCCGTCATCAGTTTGTTCCGCTGGACTATCTGGCAGAAGCCTACCGCGACGGGCCGTTGCCAATTGGCTACGGACAAACCATATCGCAGCCTTACATTGTTGCCTATATGACCGAACAGGTTCGTCCCAAGTCTGACTTTAAAGTGTTGGAGATTGGTACAGGTTCGGGCTATCAGGCTGCTGTGCTGGCCGAAATTGTTGATTCGGTTTATACCATTGAAATTGTGAAGGCGTTGGGGCAGGCGGCCAGACAACGCTTGCGCGATTTGAACTACAACAACGTCCGGGTAAAGATTGCCGATGGGTATTATGGTTGGGCTGAAGCTGGACCTTTTGATGCCATTGTGGTGACGGCAGCGGCCAACTACATTCCGCCTCTTTTAATTGAACAGCTCAAGGATGGTGGACGGATGATTATTCCGGTAGGTTCTCCTTTTCAGGTTCAAATGCTGAAATTGATTGAGAAAAAGCAGGACAAAGTCCGGACAAAAAACTTGCTTCCGGTGCGGTTTGTCCCTTTTACCCGACAAGATGACTAGGACCACCACGCCGCATATCAACCGGGTTGGGTTGGGCATTGGTTTGATGTCGGCCGCACTCATTGCTTTTCAACTGGCTTTGATGCAATTGTTTTCCATTACCCAATGGTATCATTTTGCCCATTTAATTATATCGTTGGCCTTACTGGGTTTTGGGGCTTCCGGCACATTTCTGGCGTTTTTCAGAAAAGGTCTTGTCCGAAACTTTACTACGGTTTATCCGGTTTTGCTGCTGCTCTGCTCCCTTACAATGGCTGTTAGTCCCCTGGTTATTCAGTCCGAAGCTTTTCGTTTCGACACTTACCTGCTGTTTAAGGACAGCCGCCATCTGCTTCGCCTGGCTTTAACGTGCTTGTTTTTGCTGCTACCTTTTTTTCTGGGAGCCTTAGCTATCGGCTTGAGCTTTGTGCAATATGGTACCGGGATTGGGCGCCTCTATTTTGCCAACTTGCTGGGCTCGGGCTTGGGAGGAGGGCTGGCGCTGGCGCTTATGTGGCTTTCTCCTACAGCAGGAATACCGGCCTTACTGGCAATCCTTCCGTTCTTTGGCGGTTTTTGGCTGCCTGCTTCCAGCCGCTTGCGCATCGTCTTTTGGGTGAGTTTGCTTGTTTTGCTTGTGATGAATGCGGATGTTCCTCCTTTGGTCCGATCGGAATATAAAAGCATTGAAAAGACCTTGCTGCTTCCCGATGCCCGGGTAATTGGTGAGCACCACAGCCCTTATGGTTTGCTGGAAGTGGTGAGTTCGCCGGCTTTACGTTATGCTCCTGGTTTGAGCCTGAGCTACCGCGGGAATATTCCTGCACGCCCGGGAGTTTTTAATAATGGCGACGGGGTGGGCGTGTTGCTTCCCCGCACGGATTCAATTTTACGGTATACCACGCAGGCATTGCCTTATCAGATACAGCCGGTTGAAAGAGCCTTGATTTTGCGCAGCGGCACAGGGGAGCAAATAAGCCTGGCCTTGTCGTTTGGTGTTCAGCAGATTGATGCGGTAGAGCCCAACCGGGGGCTGATTGCTTTGCTGGAAGAAGATTCGACAGGGAATTTCCAGCACGATTTAACCATCCGGATAATGCCGTTGGAACCTCGTTCGTTTTTGCGTAGCAGCCGTGCTTTTTACGACCTGATTCAGTTGCCCGAAATTGGCTCTTTTTGGGGTTCTTCGGGGCTCAATGCGCTGGAGCAACGCTACGACCTGACTCGCGAAGCGATGGATGAGCTTTGGTTACGATTAACTCCTGACGGGCTTCTCAGTGTAAGTTGCTGGATGGATTATCCGATCCGAAGTCCACTAAGAATGCTGGCTACTTTTTCTGATTTGCTTGAAGGGGAGGGGCTGCAAAAGAAGGATCATTTGGTGGTTATTCGCAGTTGGAGCACCCTCACATTTGTGGCTAAAAAATCGCCATTTACCTCTCAGGAGCTTGACCGGATCCGAACGTTTTGTGCGGAGCAGTATTACGATCCATTGATTTTGCCGGGAGATGGGAATTTTAAGCGAGATGATTACAACCAGCTGGATGACCCTTGGTTTTTTCAGGCTGTTGATCAACTGATGACCGATTCGGTCGAGTCGCTCTACCGGCAGTACGCTTTTCGCATTCAACCGGCCACCGATAACCGGCCCTATTTTTTTCAGTTTCTGCGCTTGTCCAGCTTGCCCCGGCTCAAAACATTGTTTGGAGATCAAACGATCCCTTTCATGGAACTGGGCTATGTGGTACTCTGGCTCACTTTCATTTTGCTGGTGGCAGCTTCGCTGATTTTTATTTTAGTGCCGCTGGTGCCTGCTGCCACCAAACTGCAAGAAAAGGGCAAGCTGTTTTTCTATTTTGCGGGCATTGGTTTGGGCTATCTTTTTGTAGAGATGGTGTTTATACAGCAGTTCACACTCTTTCTGGGGCTTCCAATTTATGCGGCATCCGGAGTTATCAGCCTGCTGTTGCTATCATCAGGCATTGGCAGTTATTTTTCCGGTCGAATGGTAAGCACCTCCCAGCATTTAATGGTTATCAGCCTGGGTATTGCGGTCTTGATTTTGGGCTATGCGCTTGTGTTGAGTCCGGTGCTTCGGGGTTTAAATTTCCTTCCCATGCCACTAAAAGTTGGCCTCATGGTTTTACTTGTTTGTATTCCGGGCTTCTTTATGGGTTTGCCTTTCCCTATGGGTTTAAGTAAAGTCAGCAGTCAGCAGGCGGCGGCTGTTCCCTGGGCTTGGGCCGTTAATGGTTGTGCCTCGGTAGTGAGCACCAGCCTCGCTATGTTGGTGTCGGTTGAGGCCGGATTTGTTTGGGTGATGGTGGGAGCAGCACTGGCTTATGCTCTTGCAGGCTTTTCTCAAAAGAGCTAAGCGTATACCCAAATCGTCTGACTTTTTATTGAGAGAGTAGCAACACCTGTAGATACAAATGGAGACTTTGAATTGCGGGTGGTGTTTCGGGTATTCAAGTGAAAAAAAAGGGAAAGAGCGTTTGCTCATGCTCTTTCCCTTTCGTATTGGGTTTATTCTTTGTCGTCAAATTTGAATGTTTTGTACAGATAGCCGGTAAAAGGCAAAATAACAAACACACCAAATATGAGCGCAATCAGCAGTTGAAGTTGAACCTGATGAGGAGCGCTGGAGCTTTGAACTGTAATGTCTGTACCATCATTAATTTTAACCAGCACCGGAAACTGAATGGCAAACCAGCCCACCATAATCATCGTTGTTTGAAAGCCGGCAATTAGTCGAAGCCAGTTGCGGTTGTTGCGGTTCAAATTGATCCAGAGCAAGGGCAGTGCCAGCGTTGCCAGTACAATGCTGATTAAACTCGGCAGCGAATGGTAAAACTCATAAAACAGCGGATGCCCTTCTATCTCGGCGGTTGCAAAGACCACTGCGCCTGCAATAACCAAGGTTACGATCAGGTATTTCGCCATTTTGGTAAATCGTTCCACATGTTCTTTTTCTTTCGTTTCTCCTAAGGTGAAAATGGTTGCCAAAAATGCAAACAGGACTACCAGGAAAATGCCCATGGCAAATGAAAACCAGTTGAGCCAAGGGTGAATGTAGATGGCATAAAATCCTTTGGAATAGTCCATGGAAATGTCGCCCAGGATCACTCCGCCCATGGTTACCCCCAGAAAAAAGGTGGTAAACAGGCTTGAATAACGGAAAATGGAGGAATAGATGGCTTTGGAACGTTCAGCCTCCAAATCGTAATGCCGGAAGGTAAAGGCCGATCCTCTCATAATAATACCGATGAGGGCCAGTAAAACCGGAATGTGCAAAGCCGTTAGAATGGTGGAGTAAACCGTTGGGAAACCAACGAACAAGATCACCACAACCAGAATGAGCCAAACATGGTTAGCCTCCCAAACCGGGGCGATGGCCCGCGACACGATCTTGGATGCTTTTCCACGTGACAGCAATTCCAGTATTCCGCCTCCAAAGTCAGCGCCTCCAAGCAGTACGTATAGCAGGAGGGAAATTCCGAGTATAATTAAAATTGTTTCAGTCATGAGAACGATATTTGTTTTGAAGCATTTTTATTTGTCGGCTCATCAGCCAGGCAACAATAAAAGTCAAGAGCAGATACACGGCCGTAATGGTGTAAAAGGTGTACTGAATTCCTGGCATCGGGGTTAGGGCATCTTTTGTTTTCATGATACCGTAAATGATCCAGGGTTGGCGGCCAACTTCGGTGACCACCCATCCGGCTTGAATAGCAATAAACCCTAGGGGAGTAGCGATCATCAACAACTTGAGCCACCAGCGTTTCTCAAGCCAGTGTTTCCATTTGTAGGTTCCGGCTAAAAATATGACAGCCAGTAAAATCAGGAACATACCAATGCCCACCATCAGTTGAAAGGAATAATGGACAATAGGCACGGGTGGCCATTCGTCTTCCGGAAATTCTTCCAGTCCTTTTACTTCGGCGTTGAAATCGCCATGAGCCAAAAAGCTCAGAAAGCCAGGCAATTTAATGGCATAATTCACTTCACGGTTTTCAACATCCGGAATTCCTCCAATAATAAGCGGAGCTGACTTTTGTGTTTCAAAGTGTGCTTCAAAAGCAGCCAGCTTGGCTGGTTGAAGTTTAGCCACATTCTTAGCGGCAAGGTCACCACTAAGCGGTTGCAACAAGGCTGCAACCGAGGCAAAAGCCAGTGCAATGGTCAGTGCCTTGGCATGAATCTCCAGTTTATTTCTGAGGTAGAGCATTGCATGAACTCCGGCAACGGCAAATCCTGTAGCCGAAAAAGCAGCAATAATCATGTGATGGGTTTGTGAAAACCAAGCTTTGTTAAACATGGCAGCCACCGGATCAATGTTATACGCTTGCCCGTCAATCCAGTCGAAGCCGGCGGGGGCATTCATCCAGGCATTAGCCGAAATAACAAAGACTCCTGACATTACGCCGGCAATACCGACCACCATGCCAATATACAAGTGAACCTTTTTATTGAGGCGGTTCCAGCCATAAAGCCACAGTCCTAAGGCGATGGCTTCAACAAAAAAGGCCGTTCCTTCATACGAGAAAGGCATCCCGAAAATGGGGCCTGCATGTTCCATAAACGTGGGCCATAGCATTCCGAGTTCAAACGAAAGAACTGTTCCGGATACGGCACCAACAGCAAAAAAGATGGCGACACCCTTTGCCCAGGCTTTGGCCAAATCAAGGTAAACAGGATTGTTGGTCCGAAGCCACTTCCATTCAGCCACAAACATAAACCACGGCATCACCATGCCTATACAGGCAAAAACAATATGAAACCCAAGAGAGACGGCCATCTGCAAACGTGCAGCCAAAAACTCATCCATAGTGCGATTTTTTAAACAATTAATTTTACTCCTTGAACACCTAAAAAGGCTTTCTGTTTGATGCCGGAAAAGATAAAAAAGAAGCCAATTAATTATCAGGAACTTGTAAGGCCATTTTTATGGGCGCTAGTAGGAGGGAAGGGGGCTGGGGGAAGAATAAGGAGGACACTGCTGGTTTTTGTTTGCCTTGTAGTGAAGAGCGTATTTTCTCCTTTTGTCAAATTCGTGATAGGAGCACATAGACGAGGCAGAAGGATCTACTTGATTTACTCCCTGACCTCTGCCTTTCTAATGGCCGAACGGAAAAACTCCAACACTTCTTCTTTTACCACTTGAGGGTGTTGATGGCCAATTTGAGGATATGTTTTTACGGTGGCGTTTATTCTGTGATTGCGATAAATTTCGCGGCAACGGTTCCATCGTTGAGGCTGCATCTCTTCTCCCAGCAGCAGGTAAATTAAATCACGCTCATCAGTATCGTAGCCATCGGCAAAGGGAATGGCATCATTGTCGTCCAACTCACCCATAAACAAAAATTGCGGAAGCGATTGAAATGCCTGGTTGTTAAAGGTTTTTTCAAAGCGGCTTTCAAAATCATGGGTTCCCAAGGGATAGCTCAAGGGTTTTCCCAGGAGACTGTCTGTTGGAAGCATTAGCAGACCATTGAGTCCTCCGGCAGCAAGCGCCAAAATCTCTTCAGGATGCAGAAGGGAAAAACGGTTGGCAAACGTTCCTGAAGCCGAAAAACCAGTCATTAAAATCTTGTCATTTGTAATAAATCCCATGCTATTTAAGCGTTTTTTTGCATCATCAATCATTGCCAGGAGTTGCAGATCCAAGCGCTCGAGTTCATTATCGTGCTGGTTCATGACATCGCGGTCGAGGGCGTGCGTATATATCTGCCAATCTGTTTTTGACCTTGGAAATACCGGGACCAGTAGCGGATGTTGAAGTTGCTGAGCGATGTAACTCCCCAGATAATAGGAGTTGGAAGCCAGCCTTCGTGCTTTTTCCAGATGCTCTTCAAACTTGTCGCTGGCAAATCCGGAGTTATTGGGTTCTACAATCAGGTAGTGCTCTTTATCCGCAGGCATTTCGTTGGGGAGGAAGACGAAATAAGGGAAATTGAATCCCTGTTGTTGGTTGGCTTCGACATAAACTAATTGACCTTTCTCTTTGGAACAAGAGCAGAGCAAGAATACCAGGATGAAAAATAGTGGACTATATCTCATTGCTTTTTGTTTTCAATGGATTAGTCTTTTTGATTCAGGAAATATTACACTTTTGTAGGAAATTACTAGCACCCATAAGTCCAGACGAGTTATTGCGGAACAATCTGAAGTACCCTGTCGGGGCTGTTGGTTAATACGTAAAGTTGTCCGTTTGGTCCGAATTTAAGGTCGCGAATCCGGCCCATTCCTTTCAGCAGAATTTCTTGTCTCCTGACCTTTTCACCCCGAAGCTCCAGTCGGCGAAGCTCCTGAAACGCCAGCCCTCCAAGCAGCAGGTTGTTATGCCATTTTGGGAATAAGGGGCTGGTTACAAACTCAGTGGGACAAACGGCAATGGAAGGTGTCCACTGCACCACGGGTTGCTCCATCCCTTTCTTTCGATTCTTTCTGGAAATGACTTCTCCGTTGTATCCGATTCCGTGGGTAATGACCGGCCAACCATAGTTGGCTCCTTTTTGCAAAATGTTCAGTTCGTCGCCTCCTTGCGGCCCATGATCTGTTGACCAAATGGCTCCGGTTTGGGGGTGAAGTGCCAGTCCTTGCGTGTTACGATTTCCCAGGGTGTAAATCGCCGGTAGGGCATTGGGTGTGTTAACAAAGGGATTGTCTATCGGAATAGCCCCGTCCGGATGAATGCGAAAGACCTTACCGGAAGGTTTGTTCAGTTTTTGCGAGTCTTTGGCCCGCCCCATATCACCAATGGAAAAATACAGAAGCCCTTCCCGGTCGAAAAGCAGGCGGCACCCCCAGCGGTCTCCATGCACCACCTTTTGGGAATCGGGCACTTCAAACAGGGTTTGCTCTTGCTGCCAATGGTTATTGCTAATTTTTCCACGTACGATTTTAGTCATCCCCAGTGCTTCTTTGTCTTTGGGGTGTCCATTGGTGTGGCTATAGGCCAGGTAGATCCATCTGTTTTCGTCGAAATCCGGATCCAGGGCAATGTCCATAAAACCTCCGGTACTGCTTGCCAAGTGAGGCTTAGGCAGCCCTTCGATGAAGCTGGTATCCAATTTTCCTTGAATGAGCCATTTCAATCGTCCCTTTTTTTCAGAAATCAGGGCACTGTCCGAATTAATAAATTCAATTCCCCAGGGAGTGGTTAAATGCTCAACCACTATCTTTTCGATTTTCAGCGTGTATTGGTTGGTTTCAATGGTTTCCGGCTCCGTATTAACTTCAAAAGCTTCTTGGGTGCCTTGTGTTTCAATCAGGTAGTTTGTAATGGCATCGACCTCCTTATTGGTTAGGGCTTTTTCCCAACTGATCATGGTGGTACTGGGAATGCCAAATTTTACAGTACTTCTGATGTAGTCTCTTCCTTCTTCGTTTTTCCAGTGCGGATTAAGGAGCTTAACGCCGGAGCTGGTGCCTTCCAGGTTTAGTCCGTGGCACCCGGCGCAGTGGGTTTTATAAAGTTCCTGTCCGTTGGGTGATTGACAGGAATAGAAGATAAAAATGAAGCTTGAAACAAACGTGGAAAACAGTAAATTTTTCATAAAGGGCACAATAAGCACGTTTCACACATACCATATTTTTGGATATGTGTGTGTCTTTTATTTTTCTATCCACGCTAAATTATGGTCATAAACAAACTTTAAGAGTTTATGTTTTATGTTGTTTCGAATTCATTTTTGAATGGCTTGTGTATCTAAACCAGAGATTTCTGTTTTTGCAGGATGTAAAAAAAGGCCTTTCATTGCTGAAAGGCCTTTTGGTTGTATCATGTGTTGTGTTCTGCTTACTCAAGATAGGTGTAGCCATACAAACCAGAACGGTAGTTGGATAGGAACTCTTTCCCTTCGGTAGCCGAAATGGTCCCTGCTTTTACCGATGAAGTTACCCAGGTTTCTACGGTGCGTACCATCTTCTTCGGATTGTATTGCACGTAATCCAATACTTCGGCCACGGTTTCGCCGTCAATGATCTGGTCGATGGAGTAGCTGTCTCCGTCAACTGAAACGTGTACGGCATTTGTATCGCCAAACAGGTTGTGCAGGTCGCCCAGAATTTCCTGGTAGGCTCCCACTAAGAACACGCCGATGTAATAAGGCTCTTTCGCTTTTAATTTGTGCACTGGCAAATAGTGCGAAAGGTTCCGGGTTGAAATAAAGTTATCGATTTGGCCATCTGAATCGCAGGTAATATCCTGCAGGGTGGCTGCACGATCTGGTTTTTCATCCAACCGATGAATCGGCATAATCGGGAAAATCTGATCAATTGCCCAGGAGTCGGGTAAAGACTGGAACAAGGAGAAGTTGCAAAAGTACTTATCTGCCAGTAATTTATCCAGCTGATGCAATTCATGTGGGACATGTCTGATTTTCCCAATCATTTCCTGAATTTCGCGGGCGATGGACCAGAATAAACGTTCCACCTGGGCACGTGTTTTCAGGTCGAGCAGGCCAAGACTGAAACGGTCCAGAGCTTCTTCCCTGATTTGTTGGGCATCGTGCCAGGTTTCGAGCATCCGGGGCTGATTAATCGCATCCCAGAGTGAATAAAGTTCTTTTACCAATTCATGATCATCTTCTTGTAGGTCAATTTCCTCTTCCCAGGCAGGTAGCGAAGCCGATTCCAACACTTCAAAAATAAGCACCGAATGATGGGCCGTGAGCGAACGTCCGGACTCGGTAATGATGTTCGGATGTGGAATGTTATTTTTTTCGCTGACATCCACCATCGTTGAAATGGCATCGTTTACGTATTCCTGAATGCTGTAATTGACGCTGCTTTCATTGTTGGCAGAACGGGTTCCGTCATAGTCAACGCCCAAGCCACCGCCAATGTCAACAAACTCAATGTTGAAGCCATTTAAACACATTTGGGCATAAAACTGCGAGGCTTCGCGCAAGGCTATTTTGATACGACGAATTTTATTAACCTGACTTCCGATGTGAAAGTGAACCAATTTAAGGCAGTCTTCCAATTCATTCTCTTTCAAGTATTCCATGGCGTCAAGCAATTCGCTCGAAGTCAGTCCGAATTTGCTGCCATCGCCACCAGAATTTTCCCACTTGCCACTTCCTGAGCTTGCCAGTTTAATCCGGATACCCAGATTCGGCTTAATCTTCAGCCTGCGTGCAATTCGCGCTATCAGCTTTAGCTCGTTCATTTTTTCAACAACGATGTAGATGCGCCGTCCCATTTTTTGGGCTAGCAAGGCCAGTTCAATGTAATCTTCATCTTTATAGCCATTGCAGATAATCAGCGAATCGTTGTTGGTGTTGGTGGCAATTACTGCGTGCAGCTCCGGTTTTGACCCGGCCTCAAGTCCAATGTTAAATTTTCGGCCATGACTTACAATCTCTTCCACAACAGGTCGCATTTGATTGACCTTGATGGGATAGATGATGAAGTTCTGGGCTTTGTAATTGTACTCTTTGGCAGCAAGTTTAAAGCAGTTTGCCATTTTCTCAATCCGACTATCAAGAATATCCGGAAAGCGGATTAACATTGGAGCAGCAACATCCCTGATTTGCAGTTCGTCGACGAGTTCTTTCAAATCAATCTTCACACCGTCTTTCTGGGGGGTAACTACGACATTGCCTTTTTCATTCACTGAAAAATAATTGATTCCCCAACCATTTATGTTGTAGAGCTCCTCTGTGTCTTCAATGCGCCATTTTCTCATATTTATTCGTACTGGAATTGTTCTTTATATCTTTTTAAATTTGGGCCCAAATATAGTTCTTCAAGCAATACAAAAAGCAATATTAAAACGCAAAAGCGAGTCACGCAATTTTTTTTGCCTAAAAAGCTGTTTGGAAGGGAAATAATCTGGGCTTTGTACAAGTTTAAGGCTTTGTTTTGGAGGGGAAAAGTGACTGGCGGAATTTTAACGTCAGGATCGTGCTTCGGATTCCGATTTTTTTCTTGGGAATTGTGGTTCTTTTGACTCCGATTTGGTCGGGCTTTTGCCAGGCCGTGGAAAATGAATCCAATTTACGAAGGCATGTGAGTGTTTTGGGGCATTAAGTCGTATTAAAGAAACTGTGAAACGTTAATTTCGTAATCAGACAAACGATGCGTTGATCCGCGAATTAATGCATTGTATTCTGTATTTGCCAAAAGTTTTGCGTTGGAAAGGGAAGCTTCCCGGGCAGGTTGTTTTCTTTGCAGCTCATATTGCCCAAATGAATAGGAAAGAAGAACGAGAATTATTTCAACTGAATAGAAAATATAAAAAATGAGAACGAGAAGAGATTTTCTGAAAAAAGGAACGTTAACTGTAACCGGACTGGCCGTAGCCGGATCGGGTAGTTTACTGGCAGCAAGCAAGCCAGCGTCTTATGTAACAAACCGGCCAGCTTCCGGAGAAAGACATTTTACGTCGAAAGCGGTAGAGGAAACCATTGTGGCAACTAAAGCCAGGTTGAAGGATCCGAAACTGGCCTGGATGTTTGAAAACTGTTTCCCAAATACGCTGGATACGACTGTTGAATATGGAACAAAAAATGGAAAGCCCGACACTTTCGTGATTACCGGTGATATTCATGCCATGTGGCTGCGCGACTCAACGGCTCAGGTGTGGCCCTACATGCCCTTGGCTAAAAAAGACAAGGAATTGCAATCGTTGCTAGCCGGGGTTGTTAATCGTCAAACACAATGTATTTTGATCGATCCGTATGCCAATGCTTTCAATAAAACAAAAAAAGAAGAGGTGCATTGGATGAGTGATTTAACCGATATGAAACCGGGCTTGCATGAGCGAAAATGGGAAATTGACTCGCTGTGTTATGCGGTTCGGTTGGCCTACAATTATTGGAAAACCACGGGGGATGCCTCTGTTTTTGATGCCGATTGGCAGAAAGCTGCGAAGTTGATTTTGAAAACATTACTGGAGCAACAACGAAAGGATGGTTTGGGACCATACAAATTCATGCGTGAAACAGCCCGTCAGTTGGATACCTTGTCCAATTTGGGATATGGTCGTCCGTTAAAAGCAGTAGGATTGATCAATTCTTCTTTCCGCCCTTCGGATGATGCAGCTACTTATGGTTTTCTCATTCCCTCTAACTTATTCGCAGTGGTGTCTCTTCGTCAAATGGCCGAAATCAGCGAAGAAGTTACCGGTGAAAAGTCGTTTGCCAAAGATTGCCTGAAACTGGCTGCGGAAGTGGATGAAGCCATTCGCGCGTATGGCGTGGTGGAGCACCCTAAATATGGCAAGGTGTATGCTTTTGAAGTAGATGGTTATGGGAATCATACGTTTATGGATGATGCCAATGTTCCCAGTTTGCTAGCGTTGCCCTACCTGGGACTGGTGGATCAAGCGGATGAAATCTATCAGAATACACGTAAATTGGTTTGGAGCGAGGACAATCCTTACTTTTTTAAGGGAAAAGCAGCTGAAGGCATTGGTGGACCGCATGTAGGCTATTATATGGTGTGGCCCATGAGTATTATTATGAAAGCCATGACCAGTTCAGATGACAAAGAGATTGCCTGGTGTGTAAAAACATTGCGTAATACGGATGCCGACACTGGTTTTATGCATGAAACTTTTCATATGGATGATCCGACAAACTTTACCCGGTCCTGGTTTGCATGGGCCAATACGCTGTTTGGCGAGTTGATCCTGAAGTTGGTGCAGGAAGGAAAAGAAGACCTGCTGAGCTAATAGCTTTTTCCGCTTGGCGGGAAGAATGATAAAAAAAGGGCACGATGCATATCAAAATACGATAGCTATCGTGCCCTTTATTACTTCTGGTAACAGAAGGTTCACATCGTTTCGTGCTGTTTTATTCTTGATTTGTTCCTGATAAGGGAATAAAACGAGCTGAAAGGTCGGGATCAGCCATGTCCTTATCCAGCGGATACATGGGGCGAATGATGCGTTGATAGTCCAACCGTTCCAAGTCCTGGTCAACACCCCCCGGCGTAAGCGCAAGCAGCCAGTCGGCCTGCATGTTGTACAGCTCAGGAACAAGGTAGCCAATTTTAACCATCACAATGTCGGCTTCTCTTGGATTTAGTCCAAGTCTTGTAAAGTCGGCTTCGGTATGGTAGGGCTTACGCTTTTTGGTCACAATTACATCGACACTTCCCACGCGTACGACAACTTCAGTTTCGGCATTCTTATCGCCCTGAACAATGGCTTGAACCGTGCCTGAAATGGGCAGTGGCGGTGCGTAACGATCATCCACCATGGCTCCAACCGTGCCACTCACTTGCTTGCCTACTCCGGCTTCAAGGGCCTTTTCAATAAAGTCGGGTCCCGGAATGGAAGCATAAATCAGCGAAGGGCCGTTGGCGGATTTAAACTCCGGCCTTTTCAATACTTCAGTTAAAGTCCAGGTAACATCGCCGGCTCCTCCGGCTGTGGGGTTGTCGCCTGAGTCACTAATGAAAAATGGTTTCTTTGTGCTTTTGATGGCTTGATCCAGACACTCTTCGAGGTTACCGGTGGGGGCTACAAAAGAAAACTCTTTGCGTACATCCCAGAAGTGTTGAGCCAGCTTTTCAGCTACTACTCCAACTTGGTTCTGGTCATCTCCATAAGCCATCACCACTGCGTGGTTACGAGGCTCATCGGCCCAGGCATAACCAACCCAAATGGCTGCGTCAATGACACCATCTTTTGCTGTTGCCGGAGCTACTTCCTGGTATAGGCTTTTGGCGGGCTCAATACGTGTGCTGGTTTTTTCTCCAGGCAATAAAATAGGAACAGGAATCCAGGCTTTATAAGCTGGTTTGCCTTTTTCGTTTTCAACCCGGTCAAGCAGGTTCTCCAGTGCCCGTTGCCGCGACTCCCAGGCATCTTCGTGTGGTGCCATGCGGTAGCAGGTAATCATATCCGAGTTTTCGGCCAAACGCAAAGAGACATTTCCGTGAAGATCCATGGAGGTGGAGATTAGTGTTTCGTAACCGATGACATCGCGGATGCGTTGAATAAAATCACCCTCCGGATCATCCAGTCCAACGACGCTCATGGCGCCGTGAATATCTAAAAAGAGTCCGTCGTAGGGCTTGTTTTTTTCCAGCAGGTCGAGGGTTTGTCCCACCAACGATTCATAGGTTTCGCGGGTAACAGTACCTCCCGGAAGTGAACGGCTCAGTTTTGTGGGCGACCATTCGGCGCGCTGCAAAAGCGAAGAGTCGGAAAAAAACGGGTAATAGGAAAAAATTTCGTCACCTTCCCAGGTGTGAAAGGCATCTTCGTGGGTTCTTGCCGGGGAAAAGGTGCTTGATTCGATTCCCAGACCGGCAATGGCAATGTGTGGTTTTTTATCCTGGTGGCCCGATTGACTACAGCCGAAAGTCATGGCAACCAATGATAAAACAATAAGTCTTAATTTTCTTTTCATACCAGTGTATTTTCTAAGTGGTTAATACAGAGTCGGCTGCTGTTCTGAAAAATCGTCACAGGAGAAAGCCGATTTGAAGCACTAATTTAAGCATATTAGGAACCGTTTCATTATTTATTTCGGATGAATTTGGGAACTATTTTGCAGCCTTGGGCTGTTTGTTTTGGGCCGGCTTTAACCGGGGCTTTTCATTTTCACCAGAATAGCAATTGTATTGCCGTTGAAGGATTATTGCCTGTAGGTTGTTGGGGAGGTGTTTGCAGAAAAAAAAACATCCTTCAGCAAAAATAAACTGAAGGATGTTTGTCGGCATCTATGGTGGATGACTAAAGCTTAGTTGGCTTATTTAGCCCACCACAATTTAGTTGCCTGAATATCCTGCCCTTGCGAGCTTAAAGCTTGCTGCAGGTTGTCGTTGTTGGTGCTGTATGGGCTTGAGCCATAACGCATGCGTTGTGGATAAGCTCCATTCAAGTTACCCGGACCAAAGATATCAAAGTCACTGACTCCCTCGGCTAGAGATGCCGGGTAGCCATTTTTTCGAACAATGGACCAGGCTTCAAAACCTTCGGTGTAGTTGGCCAGCCAGCGTTGGACGACTACTTTTTCCATATCATTAGCTCCATCAAGATTGGCCATTGGTGAGCTGGCCAGGAAGTCTTCAACGTCGGCTTCTTCCACATCCCAAAGCAAGAGAGCGTGTCGTAGTCCTTCGCGATACAGCGTGTTGGCCGTTCCGCTGCCATAGCCGAGAAGAACAGCGTGTGCTTGCATAAGGTATGATTCCGCAGTGGTCAGTACTATTTCAGGAGCGATGTCGGCTCCTTCGTTTTTTGCCTGAATAATATACTGCGCGGGCTTACTGAAAAATTCATAGCGTGCGTAGGAAGGCATTCTGGACCCCATGCGGACTGGTTGTCCTACATAGTAGGTGTTCTCAGCCATTGAAATGACCGATTCGCCTTGCGCATTGGTAGTTTCTGTAAACTCAGCGCCAGCGTCGGTAAGTGCTGCCAGGATGAAATTTTTGCGTTTGGCATACAATTCATTCGAGTCGCTTTCGGGTTTGGGAATCGTAATTTCGCTTCCGCCAACAGCGGGTTGAGCATATTTGGAGAGGCGAGGGTCCCCGTTCTTTTGAAGGTAATTAATAACCAGGTTACTTACAGTCCAGTCAGAACCTACGCCAAAGTTATACCACACATCGCCATAGCAAGAGCTGTTCCATTGGTCAATTAGGGCATCTTTCGGAAGCAGGCAATTGTCTGTTTCGTCGCTAAGCAAAGGTTGCGCCATTGCTTCATTGATGGCCTGTTCTGCAAAAGTGGCTCCACTGGCACCAAGTGCGCGCAAGGCAACCTTTAGTTTGAGTGTGTTGGCTAGTTTTTTCCACTGTTGCAGGTTACCTCCATAAAACAGGTCGTTTTCACCCAAATCTTCCGTTCCAACCCCGGTGCTGCTTTCGCTGCCAATCAGGTTCATGGCTTCCGTAAGGTCATTGATAATGCCTTGGTAGATGTCGGCCTGGGCGTCGAACTTGGGTTGCAGAATTTCCAGGTTGCCACTCTCAGAATACGGAACTTGCCCGAAGGTATCTGTAAATTTTTGGTAAAACATACTTTTCATAATCAGAGCAGTGGCGTATGTTAGCGGATTTTCCAGGTCACCACCTGGCTCAGTGAGTTGCAGGTAGGTGTTAATGGTACTATTGTATCCTTCAAAATAATCCCAGGCGGCATCGGTATACCCTGAATTGTAGGTATATCCGAGTTCGTCGGACCACCAGGACCCACTAAACCCGAAGCAGAACATACCGGCATAGCGGTCGGCATGAATTAACTGGGCGCGCCAGTAAGGGAACCGGTTGGGTGCAAATAGTTGCACTTGCGTTCCGGTGATGAAGTATTTGGCTGATATTTGATCGCCAAGAATTGCGTTGGGGTCTTTATTTATTTCCTCAAAATCTGAAGTACATTGAGTCAACCCGAAAACGGCAATTATTGCTATAAGATATCTTGTTAATTTCATAATCGTCATTTTTAAAGCTTTAGAAATTTAAATTTAGGTTGAAACCAACACTCCGGGCTGTTGGTAGTGGATAGTAAACCAGCCCTTGTGAGTAAGATGAAGTACTGTAGCTTGACTCCGGGTCAAAGTTGTCCACCTTCTTGTGAATGAAAAACAAGTTGCGGCCAACAACGCCAATGGATGCTTTCTGAACGAATGTATCGGTCAGCCAGGCGGAGGGCAGGTTCCATACCAGTGAAACTTCTCGCAAGCGAATATTAGTTTGATCGTAGATGTATTCAGAAGTGATGTCGTTTATATTTCCCCAATAATCCTGTGCAGAAATGCTTTGAGAATTCTGCTGCCAGGAAGGAGCTTCAGTTGTACCTGTATTAATTACTCCGTCAACAACGATGCCTGATTCGCGGTATTGTAAGGAGCGTTTGCTGGTTCCTGATCCATCCATGGCAGCATCGGTACCGGCATACACTTCGCCACCAAAACGACCGTCAATCAGGAAGCTGAAGCGCAGATTCCGGTAGGTGAGGGTATTGGTAAGTCCGCCAGTCCAGTCGGGTTGGTAGTTTCCTAACTTGGAGTATTCGCTGCTGGCTTGTGGTTTGCCATCGGCTGTAAGCACAACGTCTCCGTTTTCATTGGTTTCCCAGGTTTTTCCGTAGATATCACCAAACCCACCTCCAACTGTTGCTTTAACCAGGACAATGCCTGAGTTTGTTGTTGAGAAGGTAAAATCGTCTGTTCCTTCGATCAGCTCATTCAGTTTGTTTTTGTTTTTTGAAAAGTTGACCGAAACATCCCAGGTAAGATCCATTGTTTTTACCGGCGTTCCACCAAGCATTACTTCAAAACCTTTGTTCTCAATTTCGCCTACATTGTCTTTCATAGCGCTGTAGCCAGTTGATTGTGAAATTGGGACATTCATAATCAGGTCTTTTGAAAGAATTTTGTAGTAGGAAAGATCGGCAAACAGTCGGCTATCCAGGAAACGGAACTCGCCACCCACTTCAAAGGAGTTAACCTCCTCGGGAAGCAGTTCGGGATTGAACTTGGTTGAGTTGCGCGACATGGTTGTGCGTCCGAGGTAAGAACTGCTAATGCTGGCCAATGAATAGGTATCATAAAGCTGGTAAGGACTGGTGTCGTTACCAACTTGTGCCCAGCTGGCGCGAACTTTAGAGTAGTTCATCACCGAATCTTCTAATTTCAGCAGGTCATTAAACAAGATGGATGCACTGACTGATGGGTAAAAATAGGACCAGTTGTGGCTTGGAAGTGTGGATGACCAGTCGTTACGCGCTGACAAGTCAAGGTAGAACCAACGATCGTAGGCCAGGCTAATTGTTCCATAAAGGGAACTGATTTGCTTTTTCTGCAAAGGAGTAAAGCCCGGAGTGATAACACTGGCGCTGGAAATTGGAGGGCCGTCAGGGATCCTGAACTTTTCTCCGGAAACACTGTGTCCCCGATAGGTTTGGTGCATGTAGTTACCACCAAAACTGGCATTCAGATTAATGGTTTCAGTCAGATCTCTTTTCAGCATTAGCAAAAAGTCGGAGTTGGTTTCCTGAATTTGCGTTTCGCTGTACGAGAAGGCTCCGGTGGCTTCGTACCAATGGCCGAATTGGGTGACGCTTTCGATGTTCATTGTGGTAAAGTCAGTACCGGTGCGGATATAGGCTGAAAGCCAATCGGTAAAGTCGTACTGAATCTTGGCAAATCCCTGGAACCGGTCTTTCCAGTCTTTCCGTATGTCGTGGAAAACGGTCCAATAAGGGTTGGCATTGAGTGAGGTGGCTGAAACGGAACTCAGCGTCACAGGATCCTGATAGTTCTTATAATCATTAATATCAACATTTCGCGGAATATTGTACAGCGTGCTCATAATTCCCTCGGTACCCAGTGTGGGTCTGTTCTTGCCATATTGCTTGAAGTATGTTGCTTTGGCATCAATCGACAGCTTGTCGGATAACTTGGCAAACCCTCTCAAATTGAAATTGTTCCGTTCAAGTCTCGAATTTGGAATCATTGAGTTGATCTGGGAATTCGTATATGAAAAACGGATATTCAGGTCAGTATTCCCAGCCGTTAGTGCCAAGGTATTGATATAGGTCGACCCTGTGTCAAAAAAGTCTTTGACATTATCGGGGTACCCCAGGTAGGGACGATTTTCTCCGGTGTAATAGAGCTGACTTGTTCCATCTAACATGGGGCCCCAGGAACCACCAGCGGTTTTTAAGTCAGCCACTGTGGAAGGGATATAGCCTTGTGTTCCCTGTCCGTATTGATTTTGGTAATCGGGGAGGAGCATTGGTCTTTCGAAGGTGGTATTGGAGCTAAATGCCACACCTACACCTTTCTGGGCAGATCCCTTTTTGGTGGTTATCATGATTACCCCGTTCGCAGCCCGTGATCCATACAAGGCCGCAGCATTGGGGCCTTTCAGAATGGAGATGGATGCGATGTCGTCCGGGTTAACGTCAGCAATACCTGATCCATAGTCGGTTTTGGAGTACTCACCTGGATTATTTTCGGAGGCAGATCCGAAACCGCTGTTGTCCATCGGGATACCATCAACTACATAGAGCGGCTGGTTGTTACCGGTAAGTGAGTTGTTTCCGCGGATGATTACCCGTGAACTACTTCCCGGTCCAAAAGAGCCTTGGGTGATGGTAACACCCGCTACCCGTCCGGATAATGAATTGATGGGGTTGGTTTCTTTGGCTGTGGACATTTCGTCGCTTCCGACCTCGGTAACAGCATATCCCAATGATTTTTTCTCGCGGGAGATACCCAAAGCGGTAACCACAACTTCTTCTAACCCTTTGGTGGTGGGTTCCAAAACAACGTTGTAGGTCATTGTTTGCATGACGGTTGTCCGATGTGTTTGCATTCCTAAAAAGGAAAAGAGGACAACCGATTCGACGGGAACATCAAGAGTGTATACTCCATCGGCATTGGTTATGGTGCCACTATTTGTTCCTTCAATGAGTACTGAAACTCCGGGGAGTGGAGTTCCGTCTTCTGAGCTGGTAACCGTACCGGACAGGGTAGCGACTTGAGCTGCCAGGAAACTGGTACCTGCAAAGAATAATGTTATAACTAACAAATACTTTTTCAACCATTTCATTTTTTGATTCATAAAGCAAATTTTAGATGGTTAATAATTCCAAATTCTATGGGTCTGTTAGTTGGTTGTTGGTTGGAAGGGAGGCCGGGTGGTAAATCCCGTGTACCTTTAGGAAGATCTTTGCACTTGGAATAGCGAGCCTGAAGGACTCTGTCTTGCAGTATTTATTTTAACGCTGCCTGATCGCTGTTTTAGTTCTGATTTATAGGGGATAAGGCTAATCTGTCAAGATTTGTGGCAGATTGAGTTATTACCTTCTGGGGGAAAGGTCGCGTGAGAGTAAGATGCACCTGCGTTTGCTTTGTGTTGCCTGGGCAGTGCATGGTGGGCTGGTTTACGTTGCTTTTAGTGCGAATACTTAGGTGTTGTGTTTTTTGCAGAGTGGGGGTGGGGAGTAGGTAGTTGGTTAGTTGTGGTAGGTTGTGGTTTGTGTAAAAAGCTGTGGCATAGTGATTTTGATCAGTCTTCTTAAAAAGAAAATGATTTAACTGCTTCCAAAGGCCATAGTGCTTCGTTTTTCTTATGGCTAATCGTTTTGTGTCATTTTTTTTGTTTAAAGCCATGTTCTGCCAGTTAGTTGTGAGTTCTTAAAATATCTTCCAAAGAACAAGTGTAACTGAAATTATAAACAGAACTAAATTAGAAAAAAGAAATTTAAAATTAAACATTTTTTAACAGAAATATCAGGACTGGTCAATCTCGTTGTTGTTTTGTATCGTAATGATACTGAATTAAATATGTGGTTTTGTTTGGTGCGTGAGGGAGTGTTTTTAGCTAAAAAAAGGCCGTCTCAAAACGATGATGAGACGGCCTTTATCAATTAGCGAGTAGTAGTGTTATTGCTTTTTAGCCCACCACAGCGGTGTCAATACAGCATCAGCTCCACCAAGGAAACCAACTGCTTGCTGGTAGCCATCCGCGTTGCTGTTTACCAGGCTTGAAGGGTATTTCAAGCGTTGAGGGAAGAACTTAACGCTGTTTGTAATGTAATTTGACGAGCTAAGTTCAGGAAGATCTGTTATTGGCAGGTCAACTGCAGGATTCTCGAAGAATGGCAGCCCTAAACGACGGTGATCATTCCATGCTTCCAAAGGCAACCAAGGCAATTGAGCAAGGTATTTTTGCGTGATAATTTTAGTCAGTGCATCATTTTTAACTTGTCCGTTTTCGTAAATCGTGTTGTTCGGATAGTCAAAAGTTACAGTGCCCGCTTCATTGGTATAACCATCAACAAAGTTCATGGTAAAACCTCCGGTTGGTTCAGTAGTGTGATCAAAGCTTACTGAAGTTCCAACGCGGTTGTAGGCTTCAGAAGCCAGGTAGTCATCAGCAAAAGCTGATAATTCCCAGTAAGCAAAACTTGCTTTAACACCATTTTCGTAGGCTGCTTTAGCATCAATAGGTGTATTCCAGCCTCTGACAGCTGCTTCAGCGATCAGGAAGTAAGTTTCCCAGTTCGCAAAGAAGATACGCTCTGATTCGCTGCCTCTGAACTCCTGGCTCAGACGAGGGTTCGTTCCTGAGAAGAATGAAACCTGGTTTTTGGCTGATTTTTTACCCCAGGCACCAAGAGGCGCAGCGTTCCAGGTAAAGGTTGCATCAATTTCTTTTACAACTTCATCGTTATCATCCACCAAATTGCGGACAACGGTTCTAGCGTCATTGGTCCATGAAGGATAGAAACTGAAATTTGAATTCAAATTCAACGTATCTCCAGGAATGCTGAAAGCTTTGTAAGCACGAGGATCCATAACTTTGTGAAGACCATCAAACCAGTATCCGGCAGATGGGTCATTGGTCATGGTAGTCAGATGATCAGTAAATCTTTGTCCCATGTAGTCAGCAGGCTTAATTTGGCTGTGCATTTCTACAGGAAGAACTTCTTCTGAATCAATTCCACCTAAGCCAATGTAAAGGTTATTAAGCGTTGCAGACAAAAGTTGGCTGTTCCATTCTCTACTCATTACTCCGGTCAGGTTATCCCAACCCGGTTTTTCAGCAATTTTGAAGTTGTCATCAGCTTCCAGAATCAACTGTTGAGCTGCGGCTGCTTCAAACTCTGCTTGTGCTTTTACCGGATCAACTTCAGACAAACGCATGGCCAGACGAAGTCTCATGGAGTTACCGTATTTAATCCATTGGCTGTAGTTAAATCCGTAAGCCTGGTCGTATTTAGTAATTGACTCGGGCAGGACCACTTCCGTATTGATATTAGCGGTAGCATCGGCCAGTTCGGCCAGCATGTGGTAATATACATCCTGTAGGCTGGCAAATTCAGGGTTCTCTCCACTGAAGGCATCAATTGGCATCGGACCGAAATTGTCTGCAAATTCACTCATCAGGTAAACCCGCCAAATCCGGGCAATATGCATTAGGTTTTCAGTATAAGGCAATGCTGAGCCTGCTGCAATTTTTTCTTGAGCTGTTGTAATGGCCAGACTAGATGATTTTAACCAGCCAGATAGCGAGTTGTAGTAATCGTTACTCCAGCCGTCGCTGTATGAACCAAGTGCCAAAGCCCCGTTTACACGGTGTTGTCTTGATGCCGTTTTCCAATAGAGTACGAAAGCTCTTTCGGCTACGTGTGGGTTTTGCTGTGCTCCAATGATGGAGTTATTTATGATGTATTCAACTTGAACTTGATCGGCACTTGCTGCTTTGGGGTCAATGTTTACCTCGTCAAAGTCGGAGCAAGAGAAAAGTAACGTGCTGCCAAGTGCTAAAGTGAAAAGTTTTTTTAATGCTTTCATTTTATCTTATTTTAAAATCCCAAGGTGATATTGAATAAAAAGTTTCTTGATGTAGGAGGTGCAGTATTTTCAAAACCTACTGCGTTTGTTCCTGTTGCAAAAGTTGATTCAGGGTCAACTCCATTCATGTGACTTTTGATCATCAATACGTTGTTGCAAGAGAATCCTACGCTTGCACGTTGGAAAACTGTTTTTGACAGCAATGACTTAGGCAGTGAGTAGTTCAACTGCAGGGTACGCAATCTGATGTTAGTTGCATCATAAATGTTTGCTTCGCCAATTCCCAAGTTTCCTGTTGTGCTGGTAACAGTTGTCCAGTACTGTTGTGCAGTAATGCTTTTGTCATTGGCAACAAATCCGTCGCCGCTGGCAATAACTCCGTCCAGAACCATGTCTTCTCTTGATCCACCTGGAGCAGTAACTTCTGCAGTACCTGCCGCTTGCATCGATTGGTTGGTTGTTGAGAACATCTCTCCGCCAAAGCGACCATCAATCAGGAAGCTCAAAGAAAAGCCTTTGTAAGAGAACGTGTTTGTTAATCCTACCAAAGCGTCAGGCTGTTGGCTACCGATTTTTTCTGATTCAGTTGTTCCTTGAGGAAGTCCGTCTTCGGTTAGTAAAAGTTTGCCGAAATGAGGGCTGTTAACATCTTCCACACGCAGGAATCTGGTTCCGTGAATCTCACCATATTCTCCGCCTACCTGAGCCAGGATTTTCAAGTTGTCAAAACCTCCCAGGTCGTAGATTTGAATGTCGTCATACAGGTCTTCAATCGTGTTTTTGTTGAAGGAATAGTTCAACTGGATATCCCAGTTAAGTCCATCATTGGCATTGTCAATAATGCGACCGTTCACCATCAATTCAACCCCGGTATTTTGAATATCACCAGCATTGATCTTTTTGCTTGAATAACCACTTTGTGGGTCCATGGGTAAGTTGATCAACTGGCGAGTAGCATTTGATTGATACCAGGCAAAGTCGAAACCTAAGCGGTTATTGAAAAAGCGTCCGTCAATACCCACCTCGTATGATTTGATCAACTCGCTTCGTACGCTTGGATCGTATAATGTATTTCCTACACCTGCTGTTGTATTGCCATTCGGATCTTTATCAATCCAATAGGTGTTATACAATTGGTAAGGAGGAAGGTCGTTACCAACTTCAGCATAAGAAGCTCTCACTTTCGAGAATGTTAACCATGATGGCAAGGAACCGCCTGTTTTGTTAACCATATCAGTAATAACCCATGAGGCGTTTACTGAAGGGTAGAAGAAGGAGCGGTTGTCGGGGTGTAACGAAGATGACCAGTCATTTCTGAATGTTCCTTCCAGGAACAGGTAGCCATCGTAGTTTACTTGCAACAATCCATAAAGAGAGTTAATTTTCTTGTGAGAGAATGATTCTCTTACAGTCGGCTTGTCTTTTCCGTTGTTCAGCGCAAAAAGGTTAGGAACTTCCAATTCGCCTGAGCTTCCAGAAATGCCGGATGATCTTTGTTCCATCAGGTTACCACCCAAGGTTACCATACCACCAATTTTGCCAAAAACATTGTCTTGTTGTGCTGTCACCAAAGTTGAATAGTTGGTTTCAGTGTGTGTGGATTTTCCCAAGCTATAACGTCCGGTTGCACTTAACGGGCTTCCGCTGTATAGTTTCGTTTCCGTGTTGTTGGTGTACATGTCAGCTCCACCTTTCATCTCCATACTAAGCCAGTCGGTGAACTTGTATTTTAATGATCCGTGGAAAATAAACCGGTCACGAGTATCTTCGTTCAGGTTGTTTTTTTCACCCCAGTATGGATTAACAGCATTTCCACCACCGTACCAGATCATATTGCCCAGTTCATCACTTGCATTTTCAAAGTCTCTGATGTCCATAGAAACTGGAAGCAGATACATGGTTCTGAAGCTGTTTGATGAGTTGTTCCCGGATAACGGTCTGTTGTTGGCAGTAGAGCGAACATACTGAATTTTTGTGTCCAGTACCCAGTTGTCTTTCTCCCCGAAAGTTGACATCGAACGAGTCATCAAGTTGGTCCGGTTAAGTTTAGCACCCGGAATCATACTCTTGTCGTTTGTTTGGGTAACAGAAGTATAAAGCGATGTTTTATTAATCTGTTGCTGGAACGACACATTATTATTCAGGTTGATGCCTGTGTCAAAGAAGTTCTCCACATTGTCATAGGCGTACATCGGAACACTGGTTCCATCCCATTTTACAACAGATTGCCCTGTAATGGCAGGTCCCCAGCTGATGTTCGAACGGTTGTCAAACGAACCGTCTGATCCCTGTCCAAAAGACATTTGCATGTCTGGTGAAATGAATGTTGATTCAAAACCTACAGACGAAGAAACAGTAATGCCCAATCCATCACGTTTTTTACCGGTTTTGGTTGTAATCAAAATTACACCGTTACCGGCACGTGACCCGTAAAGGGCAGCAGCTGAAGCACCTTTTAGTACTGACATGCTGGCAATATCTTCGGGGTTAATATCTCCAAGCCCGTTACCCATGTCAGTTGAAGGGTTCCAATAGTCGTTGTTTGAGGCTCCTGTAAAGTTGTCAATCGGCACACCGTCAACAACAATTAAAGGTTGGTTGTCTCCTGTTAAAGAGCTGTATCCCCTCAATACAATTTTTGATGATCCTGCAGGTCCGTTGCTGGATTTAATAACCTGTAAGCCGGTTACTTTTCCAGATAGCGCGTTGGTCAGGTTGGCCTCTCTTGATTCCAACAGCGCTTCACCTTTTAGCTCTTGCATCGAGTACCCCAGGGTTTTTTGTTCTCTTTTAATACCCAGAGCCGTAACAACGACTTCTTCCAGACCTGTTGTTTCCGGATTCAATACAACATTGTATGTTTTGGATCCGTCAGCTGTTATTTCGGTTGTTTCCATACCGATAAACGAAAACAGAACGACAGAGCCTTGTGGTACATTAATCGTGTAGTTACCATCCATATCTGTAACCGTTCCATTGGTTGTACCCTGTTGGATAACTGTCACTCCGGGAAGGGGATAGCCATCGTCAGAGCTGGTAACATTACCGCTAATACTCACTTGCTGAGCATGTGCGGCACCAATTCCCATAAAGAGCATTGCTATTGCAAGCAAATACTTAGTAAGCCATTTTAATTTTTGATTCATAGAGATTTGTTTTACATAGTTGTTAAATAAAAAAAGATGTTTATTTGAGAACTTAATTATCCAGGGATTTGTCCCGGAATATTTTTTGAAAGGTCATAACACTTGTTCCTTTTAGCCCCGATTGTTCGCCCATTTCTGAAATTTCAATTTTTACATGGTGTGAAATATTCTCAAGGCAATACTGATTCAGAGCTTGCTGAATGGGCATTAAAATGTATTTCCCGGCTTTTGCCAGTGCCCCATTCAGGACAATGAGCTCAGGATTGTATAGTTGAATGAGGATGGATAGTCCCCAGGCTAATTTTGTACTGATTTTATTTAATAAGGAGATGGCAAGTTCATCGCCGTTTTGCGCACAATCAATAATATCATCAACGGTGATTTTTGAAAGCGCCGACGAAAAACGATTGGTTAACTGCGATACCGTTCCTTTTTTGATTGCTGATGCTGCCATGTCCAGCAGTTTTTGGGTGGAGGCAATGGTTTGAAGACAGCCCTTTTTACCACATTCACACAATTCTCCCTCGGGAAGAATCCGGATGTGGCTGAACTCTCCGGCGCATCCTTTGTCCCCCTGGTAAACTTGTCCGTTTAAGATGATTCCCAGTCCCAGACCCCAGCTCCAGTTTAAAACCAGTGTGTTTCTAGTGTTTTTTGCCTTGCCAAAAATGAATTCACCCAAGGCTTGCATGCGGGCATCATTCTCAATGTAAACCGGCTTATGAAAATGATGGGTTAAACGTTTCCTGATATTTCTGTTCGCCGGATTTTTTATCGTTTGGTTTATACCGTTTTCAGAATGGATAAGTCCGGGCATGCTTACTCCAATAGCACGGATTTGTTCTCTTTCCAGTCCCGATTCTTCTAGAAGATGGTTAATGGCTGTTTCCATGTGTTCTTCCAGAAGTGGATCATTGATGTTTGTTGAATACTCGTGTATTGCGGTAATTCTCTGATTGAGGCTGTTTATGAGGATGGCTCTGGCTTTATAGTGACCAAACTCAATGGCTACAATGTGGTAGGCATTTTCAGCGTGACTGTAGAGTACTGGACGACGACCTCCCTGAGATTCGCCTGTGCCGGTGATACAAACTTTTTTTTCTGAAATTAACTGATCGAGGACTGAACGAACTGTTGGCAAGCTTACGTGCGACTGCTTGCTTAACGATAAAGCAGATTGCGGCGATTGCTTGTACAGGTGAGTAATGATCTGCATCCGTAGCCGGTAGCGTTTCAATTCTCGTATGGCCATATTGTCTGTTTCTTTTTTCCTGTGTAGGACCATGGCTTGATAGTCAATTTACATTGCTTAAATAATTCTTAAAGATTAAGATCTTTTGAAAAAAATTACAAAACGAAACTAGGAAAAGAAAATTTAATTTTAAACTATTTTAACACTAAATGCAAAAAGAAGTTATTGTGGGTGTGTTTTGAGCAAATTGCTTGTTGTTGGTTTGGTTTTGTGTTTGGCTGTTTGGCTGGTTTGCTTTGGGGCTGTCTTCTTGTTTATGGTTGATTTTGTTTTTTGAAGGTATTTTGAAGCGTGAAACTGGTTCTGAGGTCGTTTTTTTACGCTTTATTGAAAAAACTTTAGCAATTAATTAATATTTCCGGTTTCTTTTCGACGCATTTTTAGAAGGTGGATGAAACGTGAAAAGCCTTGGATTTTCATGAATAATTGAAATGGGAAGAGCAAATTATTGGAAAAGTATCTGCGGGATTTTCTAAAAGTTGTTATGTAACATATTTGAGAACTTTTTAACCTTATAATACAAGAGTGTAATATACTTTTAATAAGTTTGAGACATCTACTAAACATGATGAACTTATTTGTTTGACGATTCAGTGATGATGAGTCGTATCATTTTTATTACAGTTGAAAAAGTAATTTTTAGTCAGAATCGCAATAGTGTAGTTTTTGTGACAAAAGAAAAGTAATCAATACGTTTAATATCTAATTAACCACTAAATATCAGGAACTAAAAATGAAAGAAATCAAATATACCATTGGACTGGACTATGGATCAGATTCAGTACGTTCATTGCTGGTGAATGTAGAAACTGGAGAGGAGATTTCCAGTGTTTTTTTTGAGTATCCGCGTTGGAAAAAGGGATTGTATTGCGATACTGCTCAGAACCAGTTTCGCCAGCATCCGAAAGACTACCTGGAGGGCTTGGAATACACTATTGTTGAAGCTTTGAAACAAGCTCCGGCAGGAGTGGCTCAAAATGTTGTCGGAATTTCGGTTGATACAACCGGATCAACTCCTGTAGCGGTGGATGAAAAAGGAACACCACTAGCATTAACGGCCGGTTTTGAAGAAAATCCGAATGCCATGTTTGTGTTATGGAAAGACCATACTGCGGTAAAGGAAGCTGATGAAATCAATGCCTTGGCCCGAAAGTGGGAGATTGACTTTACCAAATTTGAAGGTGGGGTTTATTCTTCGGAATGGTTTTGGGCTAAGTTGTTACATATCTCACGGGTTGATCCGGCCGTTTATCGTGCTGCTAATTCGTGGGTAGAACATTGCGATTGGATTCCGGCAGTACTGACCGGAAATACACGTCCAAAAACCTTGAAACGCAGTCGTTGTGCTGCCGGTCATAAAGCTATGTGGCACGATGCGTTTGGAGGTCTTCCTTCTGAAGAATTTCTGACTGCATTGGATCCGATGTTGGGAGGTTTGCGTGACCGCCTATATAAAGAGACTTTCACTTGTGATGTGGCCATTGGAAATCTTTCACAGGAGTGGGCCGACAAGTTGGGCCTATCAACCAATGTGGTGATTGGAGTTGGTGCTTTTGACGCCCATTTAGGAGCTATTGGCGCTGAAATTGAACCCTATCATTTAAGCAAGGTGATGGGAACTTCAACCTGCGACATGCTGGTGGCACCCATGGAAGAAATAGGTGATAGGCTGGTATCCGGAATTTGTGGTCAGGTTGATGGCTCCATTATGCCCGGAATGCTGGGAATGGAAGCAGGACAATCTGCTTTTGGTGATATTTATGCCTGGTTTAAGCGGGTGTTGATGTGGCCGGCTGAGCAAATTCTGGCCAATTCATCATTGGTAACAGAAGAGCAACGTCAGGCTTTGCTTGACGAAATGAGTGACAAGATGATTGTGGAACTCTCTAAGGAAGCTGCCAAAATTGAAATTGCGGAGAGTGGTGTTCTGGCAATCGACTGGATGAATGGCCGTCGTACGCCTGATGCCAACCAAAACCTGAAAGGGGCTATTGCAGGCTTGACATTGGGAACGGATGCACCCCGTATTTTCCGTGCACTGGTTGAAGCCACCGCCTTTGGCTCAAAAGCCATTGTTGATCGCTTTTTACGTGAAGGCGTTCGTATTGATGGCGTTATTGCTCTTGGGGGCGTTGCGAAAAAATCAAAACTAGTGATGCAAATCGTATGCGATGTGTTGAATATGCCAATTAAAGTGGCCCGGTCTGAGCAGGCTTGTGCTTTAGGATCAGCCATGGCTGCTGCCGTTGTAGCCGGTGTTTATGCAACAACCAACGAGGCTCAGAAGAAAATGGGTGGCGGTTTCGAAATGGAATATCATCCCATACCTGAGAATGTCGCGAAGTATCAAAAGCTTTACGAAGACTACCTGGCCTTAGGTGGATTCATTGAAAGTAATCTCACAGTAAAATAAAGGTTATTTGTGGTAATTGATTTTACAGAGGCTATTCTTCAGGGAGTGGCCTCTGTTTGTTCAGTATGAGCCAGAATTCAATATGCTTAGGCAGTTGTACTTATTCCTAATAAAATAAAAAAAGCATCTAAATCTATGATTTAAATGCTTTTGTGCCCAGTAAAGGTGCATGTTTTGTAATGTTAATGCGCTTTTATTCAGTAGTGTAGATCATTGCCATTTCTTGTGGTCTCGATAAATCACCTTCAACAATATTAAAGAACTTATGCCAACTTAAATATACAAATTGATTAAATTAAATCCAAATCAACCGTTTTATCATTTTATACTGCCGTAATGGTTTTCCTGTGTTTGGAGTGTTTGTAAAAACAGTGGTCTTTATCAATAATTTCATTGCCTTCAGAATCTCCGATAAAGTTTGTTTCTCTTTTCTCTGACCTTTTAAATTTGATAGAATAGAGGATAAGCTTATTCAGATATTCAACTTTGCTGTTAGGTTTGATTTCTGCAGTTTTGGAGGAGTATTTCAAGTCAATTGACAACTATCTTGATTTGACAGTTAGTGTATCTCTTCTCAAGCATGGATAACAACTCCATTGCTGATAGCAAAAAGAAAAAGCTGATTGAATGCTTAGATGGGAGGAGCTTTATGAAAAGATGTTGAAGGAAGAAAATGATTCGAGATAGGAAGGCATGGCAATATGGTGTTGATTTTGTAAGTTTGTCAGCTCAATTAATCTTAAAATTGAATCGACAATAAAAGAATCATATCTGGTATAAAAAACAGAGACGTTGAAATTTTTGAAGAACTGTTTTTTAATTATCACGGTAGACTTGTTCTTTTTGCCAACAAGTTTATTGGTGACATGCAGGTGTCTCGTGATTTGGTACAAGATGCTTTTTTTATGTTGTGGGAAAAGACTGATCAGTTAGATATTAAAAAGTCTCCCAAGGCCTATTTGTACCAATCGGTTAAAAATAGCTGCTTAAATTACAATCGACATTTATCGATCAAAGAAAATGCCGAAGCCGAAATTAGTACAAGAATCGCCGAATTGGAGCGGCAGGTTTATGATGGAACAAAGACGCCATACCTTAGTCTGATAGAGCAAGAATTGGAGGAGAAAATAGCTGAAGTGATTGAACAGATGCCTTCAAAATGCCAAGAAGTCTTCAAAATGAGTCGCTTCGAGGGATTGAAAAACAAGGAGATTGCTGAACGTCTGGGGATTTCTGTTAAAATGGTTGAGAAACATATCTCGAAAGCGTTGGTAATCTTACGTCATGAACTTGCCGAATATGTAGGAGTTTTGTTAGCTATGTTTATTTCAAAAATGTGATTCTTCGATGTCTTTTAATCTTCAATAACCTGATTGTATTTAATCCGTTCCTTCACTGTAGATCGTTTATTCTTTTCACCTTCTCGTTGCTCTTTCAAAAAATATACCTCAAAGAGGTAGGGGTAAACTGTATTCATGTGTCATAGCATTAAACAGAGATACTAATGAGAGAGAAACGATCAATAAAATCATTAATCATTGCTGAGTTAGACGGAGATATCACTAATGCAGAGCGAGCGCGACTGTTGCAGTGGATGTCGCAATCTGATCGTAATGCACGTTACTACACTAAAATAAAAGATTTGTGGGAAAGCTCTGTGGCTGATGTTGCAGAGATGGCGCAAACTACACAAGAGTGGGAGCGATTTAAAAACCGCATAAATACCACTAGACCTGCGGTACTAACTATACGAAGAAGAATTAATTGGTCACTAACCGCAGCTGTGGTTGCTATCGGTTTGCTCGTTGGTAGTTTAATCATGCAAAACTATAAGCAGAAAGTTCCAGTTTATTTGACGACAATAGCACCCAAAGGGTCTGTTTCTCAAACCATCTTACCTGATGGAACACTCATTTACCTGAATGCTGGTTCTGAAATAAAATATGATGTGAATGAAACGAGTAAAAAACGTGAGGTTTTTGTTACGGGCGAGGCTTGGTTCGATGTCAAAAGAAATGAAAAGAAGCCTTTCATCGTTCACACCCCCTATTACAACGTTGAAGTTTTAGGAACCCAATTTAATGTGAAAAACTATGAAGCGGAGCACAGAGTTGTCACTACCCTTGAAAAAGGATCTATCCGAATTTTGTCTTCAGACCATTTAATGTTTAAAGAGGAGATTGTCTTAAAGCCTGGCGAACAATTGGTTTTTGATAAAATCCATCGAAAGATTCAGCGTAAAGAACATGTTGACACACATTTATACACTTCCTGGAAAGATAATAAACTGATTTTCCTTGATATGCTTTTTGGGGATCTGATTAAGCTATTGGAGCGAAAATATGATATTGAAATTGAAGTTGTTGACCAATCAATATTGAATGAACATTATACCGGAACCATCCGAAACGAAACGATACTGGAGGTTTTTGAGATTATAAAACATACTCATCCAATTGAATACCATGTAGAAGAGCGGAAGATAATTATTCAAAAAAAGGTAAAGGGTGAATCCCCTAGTCAAAATTGTAGATAAAAGTCGATGGATGCGCTAACATCCACCGACACTGAAATAAATTAACCGGTGCGCTAACACCATTTTAATAATTTAAAGTCAAACAAATTTATGAAAAAAAAAGTAAAACAATGTTACCCGAGGAGTGGGTGGCACAAACTGTTTCTAATTATGAAATTAGCAGTGATTCTCTTATTGGTGAGTATGCTTCAGGTGACTGCCTCGGTCTATTCGCAAAATAGCAAGTTGTCAGTTAAGGTAAGAAATCAAAGCATTGTAGATGTTTTGAAATCAATTGAGGAGCAAAGTGACTTCCATTTCTTCTATAAGAATGAGCAAATCGATGTAGATAGGAAGGTGTCTATTACAGTTGAGAATAAAACGGTCGAGGAAATATTAGAGACCATATTTGAGGATACTGGAATTGAATACCGTTTTTTTGGAGATAAGTTGATTTTATTGTCAACAAATGATGCAAGATTCAATGGAGGAACAAGAGTTCTGCAGCAAAAAGGAAAAATTAGCGGAAAAGTGGTTGATGAGGAAGGCTTGCCATTACCTGGTGTAACGGTACTTGTAAAAGGAACAACGCAGGGGACAGTTACCAATATGGATGGAAATTATTCTATTTCAAATGTATCTGCCGGCGAAATACTTCATTTTTCGTTTGTGGGGATGCGAACGCAGGAGCTTGTCATTGGTCGGCAGAATAGAATTAATGTAACCATGGAACCCGATGCTATTGGTTTAGAAGAAGTAGTGGCGATTGGTTATGGAACCAAGAGCAAAAGAAAAGTGCTAAATTCAATATCAAAAGTAGATGCAGAAAAACTTGAGAATGCTTCCTACTCAAATATGGGACAAGCATTGGCAGGTGTTTCACCTGGTGTTATTTTGAAACAAAGTGGTGGTGGTCCTGGCAACGATGTCCCTTCAATATCTATTAGGGGCGGAGGTGAACCTTTGTATGTAATTGATGGGGTGGTTAGTTTTAAAAATGATTATGCAAACCTTAGTCCGAACGATGTTCAGGACATTTCAATTTTAAAAGATGCTGGTGCGTCTGCTATTTATGGATCAAGGGCTGCAAATGGAGTAGTTTTGGTTACAACAAAAGAGGCAAAAGGGAACAGCATTAGTTATTCTAATTTGTTTAGTACTTCAACTCCGGCATTGAAACCAGATTTTCTGTCTTCTTACGATTATGCTTCGTTTAACAATGAAATTGCAGGCATGTATGGAATTACCAAGCCTTGGAATGATGAAGCGTTGCAAAAATTCAAAGATGGGACAGATCCCAATTATCCGTCTACCAATTGGTGGGATGAAGTATTTAAACCGGCACCATCACAAAGGCACAACCTAAGCGTAAGTGGCAAAGAGGAATCTATAGATTATTTGTTCTCGCTGTCGTTTCAAGAACAGGGAAGTGCATACAAATCCAGTGATGCACATAATCTTAAAAAATATAACTTTTTATCAAAGGTCGGTAAGTCATACGACAAATTAGGGCTGAAATTTGATTTTACAGTCAGAAGTACATTTACTGATTATAAAGATGTTCCTTTTTCGTACTGGTTTATTTTTGGACATGTGAACAACACATTGCCATATCAAAAGCCTTATGATGAACAAGGCCGCTATTTGGCAATCAACTCAACTAATAATCCGGCTTATGAAACCGATCCGGCTAACGGTTATAATAATTCATGGAATCGTTATTTTAACGGAATTTCTACAGTTACATGGGATGTGCCTTGGGTTAAAGGAATGCAGCTTGGTTTTATGACCAATTACAACCTTAATTTTAGCAAATCTAAACAATGGCGGACTTTACAGCCTGTATATTCCAACGCAGGAGATAAAAATGAGCAGTCAGCGCCAACATTATCTGAATCAAGGGCAACATCAAGGAATTATACTTTGCAGTCATTTATAAAATACGAAAGGACTTTTGGTGATCACAATCTGGATCTCTCTCTTTTTTATGAAGAATCTGAAGGTTATTATTCTAACCTCTCTGCTTCTAGGAGGGATTATGTTTCAGATGCTATTGATTATTTGTTTGCCGGCCCTCAGGACGGACTCACCAACTCAGGAAGTGGCGATGAATATGCGCGAAGGGGATATATTGGGCGTTTAGGCTATGATTATAAAGATAAATACCTGCTATCTGCCAGTTTTCGTTATGATGGATCAGAACGTTTTCGGGAAGATGATCGTTGGGGATTTTTTCCTTCTATTGGTTTAGGATGGAGGATTTCTGAAGAAAGTTTCTATAAAAATCTAATCTCCGAATCAATTATCAACAATATGAAGCTTCGTGCATCTTATGGTGAAACAGGAAACGATGCAGTTGCGCGGTTTGCATTCCTTTCAACATTTCAACCAGTAGAAAAGCGTTATTTTTGGGGCGGATCATGGATTGGAGGTTATAGTGACAATGGATTACCTGCGGGAAATATTACCTGGTACACCCAAAAAAGTTACAATGTTGGTTTAGAGACAGATTTTTTTAATAACCGTTTAAAAACTGTATTTGATGGTTTTTATTATCGAACAAATGGTTATTTGGCAAATCCGGAGGATGTTTATACTACGCCTTTGGGAACTTCATTGCCAAAAATTAACTATGGTTCAACTCGTCGCGGTGGCTACGAAATAAATTTAAATTGGAACGATAAAATTGGTGACCTGGAATATTCATTAGGTTTTAACCTAACTCATTATGAAAGTTTCTGGGAACTTAAGCCAGATGAATCGGAATCATCGTTGAAAAATCCAAGAACCCGTGAGACATACGAATCAAACTATACTGGGACAGGATATTCTAGTTTAGGGTATTATAACACAAATCAAGATATTTTAAATAGTCCACGTCGCTTAGGTTCAGTTGATTTGCTTCCGGGCGATTTAAAATATAAAGACCTTAATGGAGACGGGCAAATTAATGGCGATGATTTTGGAAGGATTGGAAACGGAGGTTCTCCTGACTATTACTATGGGATCAATCTTGGTGCATCGTATCGTGGTTTTTACATGTCGGCAGTTATTCAGGGAGCCAGTAATTTCGATATGTGGCTAGACGGCAGATACTCTTACGATGATGGAGGAGCAGACCTTTTAACTGTAAAACCACAAACCGATGTTTGGACCTCTGGCAATCCCAATGCAAGATTCCCACGGATTAATCCAACAGGAAAAAGAGAAAATAATGTGGGGCCAACTTCTGATGCATGGTTGTTAACATTGAGCTATGTAAGGTTGAAAAATATTGAGTTAGGCTATAACTTCAAAATGCCACAACTACAAAAGGTTGGTATTAACGATCTTCGTGTATTTGTTAATGGTACCAATTTATTAACCTATGCCCCAAAAGTTGATGGGATATTTGATCCGGAAGCAAGTGACGGTTTTGGGTATGGTTACCCAGTTGAAAAGGTTATGTCTATTGGTTTAAATGTTAAATTTTAAGAGAAAATAGAAATGAAAAATAAAATAAAATATATTGCATTTCTGGCTTTTTCAATAATAATTGTTGCAGGTTGCCAGGATGATCTATTGGATAAAAAGCCGTTGGATAAAATATCCAGTGCAGATGTTTGGGGAAGTAAAGGCTTGATTGATGGTTATATGGCCGATGTATATGCCCAGGTGATACCGATGTACACATTCAATTTTCAAAGTGAGGATGATTGGTCTGACGATATACACTCTGATTTTAACCGTTCAGTAACGCAAGAAGTGATTGATGATTCATACAATGCAGGATGGAACCAATATGGCAAGATCCGTTTGTGCAACCAGGCAATTACAGAACTTGAGAAAAGTGAGGTGCTAAGTGAGCAAGAACAAAAGGAGTCGTTGGCAGAAGCAAAAATGTTAAGGGCAATGACTTACTTTTGGATGGTAAGGCGATTTGGTGGAGTAATGAAAGTAGATCGTGTATTGGAACCTACTGAAGATATGAAATTACCTAGGACATCCGAATCAGAAATGATTGACTTTATGGTTGAAGACCTAAAATATGCTAAAGACAATTTACCACAAACTTCTCCGAAAGGAAGATTAAACAGGGCTGCAGCACACGCTTTCCTTGTAAGGGTATTGTTGCATGGTTTACGCTACAATGAGGTAATTACAGAAGCCAATGATTTTATAAACGTAAAAGAGAATTATGGCTATGCGATTGATCCTGATTTTAATGGGATACATAATAATTTTGGCGGAGTAAATTCTTCAGATAATATTTTTGTTCGTTATGGAGATTCAGATGGATTGCATATGGAAAATACACCAATGCAATACCGTTTGCCCCTGGCAAATGGAGAAAACGACAAGCCAGAAACAATTAATGACTATGAACCAAGTTATTATGGCTGGGCAATGCAATATCCGACTCAAGATTTAGCTGATGCTTTTTTGATGATTGATGATGATGGAGTAGCTAAAAAATGGTGGGAAACCAATCTATGGCAACAGCATAAAGACGATGGTGAAATGGCAACAGCCTGGATGTACAAAAATAGGGACAATCGTTTCTATGCCACATTAATTTACGATGGTGCAATTTATTCTGGCGATACAATTAACATACGTCCTCCCTATTGGGCACATCGTTCGCAAATGACCCGTAACCTCCATAGGGCAATGACCGGCTATTTGTTCAGAAAAGGGATGTATGACGACCTTGCTAACTTTGGATGGCCTCCACGTCCGCAAGAATATCATTGGCCATTAATCCGTGTGTCTGAAGTCTATCTGAATTATGCCGAAGCTTTAATCAGGACAGGAAAAGAAGGTGATGCATTACCATACATAAATGCAACGCGTACAATCCATGGCCAATTGCCTGAAGTTACTTCTATAGCAAATATATTAGAGGTATATAAGAATGAAAGACGTTGTGAACTAGCGTTTGAATTGCACCGTTATTGGGACCTTATCCGTTGGGCAAAAGCTGAAAATCTGAATACAGTACCTGAATTAAACGTTGAACCAACGTATATCGATATCAGTTCTGATGGATCTACCTATGCAGTACTCACGGTAAACGGAGATTTTGTTAGTGGCGATCAGGATTTTTACAATACAATTGAAAATAAGGTATATAACAACGGTGGTGTTTTTGCACCTCGGGTATTTACTCAAAAGCGCTTTTATTTTCCTGTTCCCAGAAGTGAAATGCAGGAAAATCCAAATTTAGCACCTCAGAACCCTGGCTGGTAGTATAATTTGTAATGATTTTAAAAAAAAATAAGATGAAAAAAAATAAAATATATTTCTTGACTTTTATTGTGGTTTTACTGGCTTTCAGTTCTTGTCGGATGGGCTTGGATGAACTGCCTACCTTTGAAGAAGCTGAAATGACAGATTTTTGGTTTGAATACCGAGAAATTATAACCAAACAGTATCCGGATGGTTCTTCTTATGAACAAGTAGAGTTTACAGATCTTAAATCAGCTTGTTCATTCGAAGTATTAAGTGAGTCAGGAGGGACTGTTGAGGGAAAAGTAACCATAAACAAATCACAAACAGATAAAGATATTAAGCTGTCTAGTATCACTGGTAAAGCAGAGATATCTACAGCTGCAACCATAAGCCCGCTTGATGGCTCTCCCAGGCTTGGTAGCCCAGGAGACTATTCAGGCAAGGTTAGTTATAAGGTTGTTGCTGCTGATGGTAAAACAACCAAAATTTTTGAAATAACTACAGTCTTAAACTAGTTAGTTAGACTTTAATGGGTATGGATGAGACTGCGTTTTATTCATATCCATTTTGTCATTTTGAAGTCGAGTATTAATGTTCTTTATACAATGACATTATCTTAAGTTTTTCATTATAAGCTATTGTTTGTATTCGAAGCATGTATTAGTTGTTGCTTCGAATTATTATTTTAAAATTAATAATATGAAGATAAGTAAAGTCAAGTTGATGGCATTTATTTGCCTTTTGTTTTTTTATTTTAGTACACTGGGACAAATAAATTCCTCAATATTTAAAGTTGATAATGCAACTTATCTCAACAAACATGATATTGTTTATAGAACTCCAGCTTATGAAGGTTTTGAAGGTTTCCCTATAGGTAATGGTGACCTTGGAGGAATGGTGTGGAACCATAAAAATGGGATAGAAATCCAAATCAATAAAAACGATCTGTTTGACCAGCCCAATGCAGAAGCCGGCGCCACCTTGCGTGGAGGAGCTCGTCTTAATATTGATTTTGGGACGCCCACTTTTGAGTGGTTATACCTCAACGATTTTGACGGGCGACTATCGTTAAAAGATGCCGAAGCTACTTTTAATGTCAAAACACCATTTCAGGAAAATAACATCCAGACATGGATTTCTGCCAATAAAAATGTTTGGTTTATCCGGATAAGTTCGAAGAATATAAACAACGGTAAAACGAAAATTCGTACTTCGCTCGAACGCTGGGGAAGCAGGGCTTTTCCCGGCTGGTATGGCGGCTATACAAAAAATTCGGAAATTGGTTTAGGAAATACATATTCAAAAATTATTGGAACCGACATTGTATTGGAAGAAAGTCTTAGTGGGCTAAATTTTTCAGTTGCATGCCGTTTGATTGGGGATGGTGTTGAAGCACAAAAGATAAGTTCAAACAGGGTCGAACTTGAAACCAAGGTTAATAGGGAGCATGACATTCTTTTGATGGTTTCACTGGTCACTTCCAATGAATCGGAAACACCAACGCAAACCGCAATTGAGTTGTTAAACGAGGCTGAGAATAATGGAATTGAAAATGAGAAGAACCTTCACTCGCAATGGTGGAAGGATTTCTGGAACCAGTCCTTTGTGCATATTGGAGATGATTACCTTGAAAATATTTATTACCTCCGCAGGTATTTGATGGCAAGTAGTTCAAGGGGGAAATATCCGGTTGTTTTTAATGGCGGGCTATGGAACTGGAACCATGATGTGAGAAATTGGGTAACACCTCACCATTGGAACACACAGCAACAATACTGGGGATTGGCACCGCAGAATGATTGCGAATTAATGCTTCCGTATTTAAACACTTATTACCGGATTATGCCGGAAGCGGAAAAACATGCCAAAATGAGGGGCGCAGATAATTCCATTCTTTGGAGTGAGGCACATGATTTTTTGGGTAGTATGACTTTCTGGAACAGAGGGGATATGATTAACAATTTCACCCCTGCCAGTCAGATTGCCGGATTCTTTTGGGAATACTTTCAATATACCTGTGATACTGTATTTTTAGAAAAGAAAGCCTATCCTTTTTTGAAGAAAGCTGCTGAATTTTATGTACAGACCTTACAATGGGATGAATCAAAAAAAGAGTTTTTTATATCTCCTTCGCAGCCGTATGAGAGTCCACGTTCTAACAATCTGAAGAATACGATTACAGACCGTAATATGATCATTTCAACGATGACTGCCTGCATTTCTTCTGCAAAAATACTGGAAAGAGACAATAAAAAAGTTAAAGAATGGCAGCATATCATTGACCATTTGTGGCCTATTCCTTTCCGGGAAGAAGAAGGGATTGGAGAAATTATGCAACTGGGCTATAACCAGGATGGATCGGTTTATCCTAAAAAAGAAGACTATGGAGACTGGACCAATCATTTCAGCGCTAACACTTCGTTGGTCTTTCCTGCAAATATTATTGGCATTGACCAAAAAGGGAGCCGGGAGTACAATGCTGCTGCCAATGTTGTAAAGAGCCATTCACCTTCGAAAAATGCGATATCACCCGATCCGATAGTGGCGGCCCGCTTGGGTTTAGGCGAAGTTGCTTTGGAGCGGATAACCAATCAGGTTCGACGTTTGCAACACTTTCCACAGGGCCTTTTTTATAACATTGACCATTGGTACTATTTGTCTCTGTATGCAGACTCCGTTAAAACACCGGATATTACCACTCAGCGTGACTATCTTTATGATGAGCGATGTAAATACGAAAAGGGGCATCCTGCAAAGCCGTTTATCCAATGTGGATTAGAACCAATGAGCATATGTACTTCAACAATCAATGAGATGTTATTGCAAAGTAATGAAGGTAAAATCCGGGTTTTTCCAGCGGTTCCGGAAGGTTGGAATCCGGCATTTAAACTTCGGGCAAGGGGAACATTTATCGTTTCGTCGGAAATGAAAGAAGGAATTGTTGCAGCGGTTCAAATAGAAAGTATAAAGGGAAGTACTTGTAAATTGGTTAATCCTTGGCCAGGTCAAAGGGTTGATGTATTGAATGCGAATGATGAATCTGTAGTTAAGGTAAAAAAGGAAAAGGATGGTCTCATTGTATTTGACACAGAAGCATTGGGAAAATACGTTATTGTGATGAAAGGAACAAAGCCATCAATGAATAGAACAGTATTCAAAAGTATTCGAAATGATAAACCAAAATATTTTAAAGAAGCGGTACTTGGGAAAGAGCGGAATTTTTAATCAAGCGTTAAAAGATTATTAAAGAGATGGATAAAAAAAGAATATTAGGAATTCATTATAAGGCAATATTAATGCTGTGTACATTTATCATCTGGGGCGGAGTAACGATAAATGCCCAAACCAAAAACAGATTGGCCACACCATCCCCCGAACAAATCTTGTGGCAGCAAATGGAACAAACCATGTTTATCTGCCTCGACCCATGTACCTGGGAAGGAATTGAACAAGGCAATCACACCTATCCAATTGAAAAAATCAATCCTTCGAAGTTAGATGTCAATCAGTGGCTGGATGCAGCAGAAGCTTCTGGAGCTAAAATGGTTCTGTTTGTTGCAAAACACTCCAGTGGCTTTTGTTGGTGGAATACTGAAACTACCGATTACGGTATAAGAAATACTGCGTATAAAAATGGTAAGGGAGATGTACTTAAAGAATTATCAGATGCTTGCTGGCAACGAGGAATTAAATTAGGTATTTATGTATATCCCGGCGACTTAACCTGGGGAGCTTACCTGGGCGGAGCAGGACGAACCAAAGACCCCGCAAAACAAGAAGGATACAATAAAGTGCTTCGCCAGCAATGGGAAGAAGTGTTATCGCGTTACGGCGAGGCAACCGAAATATGGTTTGATGGAAACTGTATTATCCCCATCGATGATATTAAAGAAAAATATGCCCCCAATGCGATTGTTTTCGGTAGTTCAATGGCAAATATCCGTTGGGTAGGAAATGAGCGTGGCTATGCCCCGTATCCGGCATGGAATACCGTTAAAAAGGAAGATGGAGGAACCGGTTCTGCAACTGCTGCGCATAGCGACCCCAATGGGGATATGTGGATGCCCCTTGAGGTAAACACCACCTTAAAAGACCACTATTGGTTCTGGTCTCCGGAAAACGAAAAGCATTTAAAATCATTGGACCAGCTTGTGGAGAACTATTACAAATCTGTTGGTAGAGGTGGGGTGTTTTTACTGAACTCAGCACCCGATACATCCGGATTGATCCCCGCTGCCGATATGAAATTGTATCAGCAATTGGGAGATGAGATTCGCAGAAGGTTTTCACAAAGTATAAAAGAGACTTCAGGAAAAGGTAAAACGGTAGAACTTGACCTTGGAAAAGTAACTGAAATAGACCACGTAATAACCATGGAAGATATTGCCTTTGGTGAACGCGTAAGGAAATATACCCTTGAAGGTTCCAAAGACGGAAACACTTGGTTTGAAATCGTTAAAGGAATTTCAGTAGGACATAAACGCATTGATAAATTTAAACCCGTAAAAGTCCGTAAAATACGTTTCTGTGCCAACGAATATGCAGCGTCACCTGTGATAAAGAAACTGGCTGTTTACATGGTTGGTGATAAAAAGAACTACGACAGGCTAAAAAGCGATAAAGATGATTTTGGTTATTCATGGGAGGCTGGTCAGTCGAAAGAATATATCGATTTGGTGGAAGTTGGAAAAGCTTCAGGTTTTGCTGAAACGACAAACGAGCGACAGTTTACCGTTGATTTATCTAAAATAATTGACCGCCCCGGACAATATGAACTGTTCGTTGCCAATAAAGTAAACGGTACAACAAATAAACCTTCGGAAGCTGCATTAATGTTGGAAGGGGTTGAAACTCCGGGTTTTTGCAAAATCGACCGGGTTTTTGGACGTATGGAATTAAACATTAGCGCACACCCAACCATGAACGAAAATTCAATTAAAGTAATTTTTAATCTGGCTGATAAAGTTCAGGATGAAAAGGTATTCCTGAGAAAAGTAATTTTTAATTAAAATCAGTTCATTATGCTTCCGTATAGAACCTCTTTTATTGCTCTAATTACTGGCCATTGTTTTATGTAAAAGTGAAATTGTTGAACAGAATAATAGTCTCTTTGCGGAGGCATTGGAAAATGATAACCAAAATATTTTAAGGAAGCTGTGCATGGGAAAGAGCAGAATTATTAATCAAACGTTTTTTAAAATTATAAATGAAAGCAGATGAAAAATAAATATTTAATTGGTATTATCATTCTTATACTGGGCAGTTTGAATATGGTTGCCTGCAAACAAAAAAAAAACTCTGAATCAGGAAAGACAAAAACTGCAGTAATGGTTAATGCAACAGATACTGCAATTCCACCTAAAATTTCCAGAGAGTTTATTGACCGTTTAGAATATTTGGGCGTCATCCTGGATAGGCCAGATTATCATACATGGGGGACTTCAGTCGTTCAGGGAGATGATGGTAAATATCATATGTATGCTTGCCAGTGGTTAACAGAATACGGTTTTGGTGCCTGGGATGTAGAATCTGAAGTGAATTACTTCATTGCCGAGAATCCAGAAGGTCCTTATTCTTTTGTAAAGAACATTATTCCATCCAGGCCAGGCGGAGATAAAGAGGGGGTATGGAATCGCTACACAGCACATAATCCAGAAGTGAAAAGAATTGATGGAAAATATGTATTGACTTATCTTTCCTATCCTGGAATAAACACCGGAGCTGAAGGAAAAATAGGATTGAGAATTGCTGAAAAGCCAGGTGGGCCCTGGAAAGATTGTGGCATGATAATGCAGAAGTCGCTTGTTGAGGGGGTTCCATCCTATAGTAGTTTACGCGGCACTGATAATCCATCGCTGGTTAAATACAATGATAAATATTATTTGTTCTTTATGTATTGTCCCAGACTTTATGAAATTGATGGCAGACTTATGGACAATACTTCTTTGGGAGTAGCTGTGGCAGAAAGCCTGGAAGGACCTTATATTGAACATATGGTACCCGTTTTTGCCCCACCTCCGGGAAAAAAAGTTGAAGACCTCTGTGCGTTTGTATCAGAAGATGGTAATATCGTTGCAACTATGTGTGATAACTTTGGGATGTATGCTGAAAATGGAGGTATTTATTGCGAAATGGACCAGTCGCATTTTACAAAAACAGGTGAAATAAAACTGACTCCAACATCTGTTGCCTGGGAAACGCGTCCGGTTATGTTTCCAGAACAGGACTTCAGTAAAGGGAAAGCGGTATATGCCAATAATAAGTTTGAACGCCCAAAAGTAATCAAGGTAGATGGAGTGCCTGCTTATATGTTCTTACCCAGTGGTTTTAACGCAGAAGGAAATCCCTGGACAGTGCTTCATGGTTTTCGAATTCAACCTGAAAATAGTAATTAAACGTCTAAATTATTTATGAAATATATATTAGCAGTTGGTTTTATGGTTTTTTCCCTTTTTCCCTATGCTCAGGAAACAGGCATTAAGTACGTGGAAAATACCTACTACGAAGGTACATCGGTGTTAATACCGGAGAATGTGACGAAAGAAGAAATGATTAAGCTGGCGGCTGCAGTAAGGCCATCTGCCAAACAACTTCGCTACCAGGAATATGGAACTATGGGATTTATTCACTTTAACCTGAACACCTTTACCGGAAGACAGTGGGGAACAGGAGTGGAAGACCTAAGCATTTTTAATCCAAAGAGTGTGAATGTTGACCAATGGATGGAAGCCTTTGTCGCAGCTGGTGTAAAGTCGGTAATTATGGTGTGCAAACATCACGATGGGTTCCGGTTGTGGCCCAGTTCTTATCACTCCAGAAATATTTCTAAAACACCTTATAAAGAAGGTAAGGGAGATTTGGTAAAAGAAGTGTCGGAAGGAGCCCAGAGGCACGGACTTCGTTTTTGCGTGTACTATTCTCCGTGGGATAAACAGGAGCCATACGGGACGCCTGCTTATAACGATTTGATGGTAAATGAATTGACTGAATTGTTGACCAACTACGGCGCAGTGGATGTTGTATGGTTTGATGGTGCAGGTATCAGTACTAAAGTTAGTGGTGTTGAAATGGATTTTGACTGGGACAGGATACATGCTACCATTCATAAGTTACAACCTTCGGCTATTATTTCAGGTGTTGGCCCTGATGTGCGTTGGGTTGGAAATGAAGCCGGTCGGGGGCGCACAACAGAATGGTGTGTGCAAGGGGTTGTTTATGATACAAAAGATTTCCCGGGTGCACATGCCGGTGTACCTACAATGGCACCTGAATTAGGTGATATTAGTCAGTTAATGTCATTAAAAGGAATTGATGATATGACCGGCGATACTTCTAAACTTAAGCAATTAACCTGGATGCCGGCAAGGGGTGGTTTACCTGTTCATACCAAATGGTTCTGGAACCCATTGGAGAAAGTACGTTCGTTAAACTATCTTGCAGAGTCATTTTTTAGTACCATTGGCTGTAATTCCGGAGTAATACTGAATATTTCTCCTGATACTACCGGACTAGTTCCAGAAGAAGATATGGCAGTAATGAAGGCTTTTGGTGACTGGAGAAGAAAATTGACGGGACATAATTACGCTTTGGGTGCCAGGGCCGAAACGACTCCAACTGGTGAGGGCGGTTACAATGTAAGTTATATGTTTGACGATGATATCCGTACTGGTTGGGTAGCTCCTGAAGGGACTGAAACAGCAGAAATAGTGATTAATCTATACGGAGAACAAACTTTCGATGCTGTTTATCTTCAGGAAATGGTGGCTGACTTCGGACAGCGAATTGAAGCATTTGCAGTGGATGCCATGGTAGATGGCAGGTGGAGGGAGTTGGTAAAAAATACTACCGTTGGTTTTAGACGAATTCAAAGAGTAAAATCAACCACTACAGACAAAATTCGAATTCGGATTCTTTCTTCCCGCTTGTCGCCAAGTTTGGCAACTGTAAAATTATTGAAAGTACCTGAGTTGATAGGGCCTAACCTAATCAATCAGAAAAAAGATTTATCCAGGGATAACTGGAAAACAGATGCTGCCATTAAGGATGGAGACCTGAATACCTGTTGGACAGGAGAATTGAAAGATGGAAAGCCTGCTTACATTGATATCGATTTAGGAGAAGAAACAACCTTGTCAGTGTTTACTTACATTCCTCCTCAGGGAAGTCCGGAAGAGCTTGGTAGGGTAGAACGATTTGAAGTGTATGTTGGCAATGATCCGGAAAATATCAACTTTAAAGTGGGTGAAGGTAAGAATGGAAACGTGGATAATAATCCTGTGCCACAATCCGTAACCCTCCACAAACTGGCAAAAGGCCGATATTTGCGGTATGTGATGCTTTCTGCAACACGAGGGCAGAACGTGGTGAGAATAGCAGAAATAAAAATTGAGCCTTAATCTATTTATATTAAACAATCGAATATGAAAATTAAAAGACACTTATCCTCCTTGTTCATCATGCTGGTTCTTTTTTCATGTACCAACGAAAAGAAAGAAACAAGCTCTAAAGCTCTAAAGCTCTGGTATAACCAACCGGCTGATGCTACGGTAAAAGACTCTCCCGATGGGTGGAAAGATGATCCGGAGTGGCTGAAAGCCCTGCCTTTGGGCAATGGTTCGTTAGGGCTAATGGTTTTTGGCGATGTAAATAAGGAGCGCATTCAGTTAAATGAAGAAAGCATGTGGTCGGGTAGCGTTGATGTCAATGACAATCCCGTGGCAAAGGAAGCCCAGGCAAAAATACGTCAATTACTTTTTGAAGGAAAGTATAAAGAAGCCACTGAGCTCACGAACAAAACTCAAATTTGTATTGGTAAAGGTTCCGGTCGTGGCAATGGTGCAGAAGTCCCATTTGGTTGTTTCCAGACACTTGGCGATTTGTGGATTGAAAACGGAAAAAATACTGGCTATGAAAATTATTACAGGGAACTGGATCTGAATGATGCCGTAGTCCGCGTAAGGTATTCACAGGAGGGGGTAAATTTTCAACGGGAAATATTTACAAGCCAACCGGATCAGGCGATGGTTGCCCGTTTTACTGCAGATAAAAAGGGTCAGATTTCTTTCAAATGCTCAATGGATCGTCCTGAAAGGTTTAAAACATATTCTGAAAATAATCAGTTGGTAATGTCAGGTGCCCTTTTTGATGGTAAGGGAGGAAACGGATTACAATACATGGCACGGTTAAAAGCAGTCAGCAAAAATGGTTCAGTAAGCTATACCGATTCAACAGTAATTGTTGAAAATGCCGATGAAGTGGTGCTTTTTCTAACAGCATCAACAGATTATGTGTTGAGTTATCCTGAATATAAAGGAAGGGGATATGTGAAAATAACGAATGAAAACATTGAAAATACCATAAATAAGCCATATCAGGAGTTACTGGACACTCACAAGAAAGAATACCAGGCCTATTTTAACCGGGTAAGTATTGATTTAACCCCTGGAAATAACGTTAATATTCCAACTGACCAACGCGTAATCGATTTTAAGAAAACAAAATCAGATCCTCACTTAGTTGAGTTGTTATTTCAATACGGGCGTTATCTTTTAATTTCTTCGTCCAGACCAGGAACATTGCCGGCTAATTTACAAGGAATTTGGGCCAATAAAATCCAAACACCATGGAACGGAGATTACCATACCGATGTAAATGTGGAAATGAATTACTGGCCGGCAGAAGTAACCAACCTGTCGGAAATGCATTTGCCGTTATTTGATTTAATTGAATCATTGGTTAAACCTGGTGAGAAAACGGCGCAGGTACAATACGGGAACAAGGGTTGGGTGATTCACCCCATTACAAATGTATGGGGATACACTTCGCCGGGCGAAATGGCCAGTTGGGGAATGCACACAGGAGGAAGTGCCTGGATTTGTTCTCACATCGGGGAACATTATTTGTTTACCGGTGATAAAGATTTTTTGAGAAGAATGTACCCTGTTTTGAAAGGGGCATCAGAGTTTTATTTGGATTGGTTAGTTGCTGATCCAAAAACCGGTAAGTTGGTTTCCGGTCCTGCAGTTTCACCAGAGAATAGTTTTATTGCGCCTGATGGTAGCCGAAGCCAGATAAGCATGGGGCCAACTCATGACCAACAGGTAATATGGCAGCTTTTTTCTGATTTTATTTTTGCTTCCGAGGAACTTGAACTTGAAAATACAACCGTTCAGGAAGTGAAACAAGCCATAAATTTGCTTGCTGGTCCACAGATTGGATCTGATGGCCGTTTAATGGAATGGGCCGAAGAATTTCCGGAGGTGGAACCAGGACACCGCCATATATCTCACCTTTTTGCCTTGCATCCGGGAAGACAAATTAGTTTGGAGAATACACCTGAATTAGCAAAAGCTGCACAAAAATCACTGGATTACAGGATTGCCAACGGAGGGGGGCATACCGGATGGAGCGCAGCCTGGCTGATTAGTCAATATGCCCGCTTAAACCAGGCAGAGAAAGCAAAAGAAAGCCTGAACACTGTTTTGGCGAAAAGTACTTCTCCCAATTTATTTGGACTGCATCCTCCGTTTCAGATGGATGCCAACTTTGGTACCACCGCTGGAATTGCAGAAATGTTAATACAAAGTCATGATGGAACGGTTCATTTGCTGCCAGCTTTACCATCTGAATGGCCAATAGGGGAAGTAAACGGATTAAAAGCCCAAGGTGGTTTTGAAGTTGATATAAAATGGCACAATGGCGAGTTGGTGTCTGCCCATATCTTGTCGAAGTGGCAAAACAAGGTTATTGTAAAGTATAAAGGAGCAAAGGAGATTCTTCATCTGAATACAAATGAAAAAACGGTTTTTGAGGTCAAATAAATTTAGAAGATGAAACTGAAAAGGATCAGCATTTCCTTCAGTAGTGATGAAAAATCCTAATAAGAAAGTTTAAAATAAAAATATAAAACATTATCAGTATGATTCGATTTTTTTTGTTTGGAGTTTTTCTTTTATCTCCGATATTTTTTGTGTTCGGGCAAAGTCTTCCCAAACCTACAGATGTACAATACAAATGGCAAGAACAGGAGCGACTAATGTTTCTGCATTTTGCACCAACAACCTGGTCGGAGGTGGAACAGAATGACAATTCTGTATCATTAGACAGGATTAATCCTACAAAACTGAATACCGATCAGTGGTGCGAAGCAGCGTTGGCTTTTGGCGCAAAACAAATCATATTTGTTGCTAAACATTCGGGTGGTTTTTGTTGGTGGCAAACCGAAACTACCAATTACGGAATAAAAGATACACCCTACAAAAATGGCAGAGGCGATGTGTTGAAGGAAATCGCTGAGTCGTGCAAAAAATATGGCTTGAACCTTGGGGTTTATATCTATCCCGGAGATCGTACCTGGGGAGCAATGATTGGAAGTGGAGGAAAAACTAAAGATCCGGCAAAGCAGGAAGCGTACAACAAGGTTTTTAGAACACAACTTACTGAAGTGCTTTCAAACTACGGAGAGATGCTGGAAGTTTGGTTCGATGGCAGTTGTGTTATTGATGTTTCGGATATAATGGAGCAATATGCCGCAAATTCGGTTGTATTTCAGGGGCCACACGCTACATTGCGCTGGCCTGGTACCGAATCGGGAAAGCTGTTTTACCCCGCATGGAATACCGTCAGAAGGGAAGACCTGAAAACAGGGGTTTCTACTCAAATTCATGGTACTCCGAATGGAGATGTATGGGCCCCGCTTGAAACAAACACAACGCTATACGACCATTATTGGTTTTGGTCGCCCGAGAAAGTAAAAAAACGGAAAACGGTTGATGAGTTGATGGATTGCTATTATAAGTCGGTTGGATATGGAAGTGTATTCTTGTTAAATGCTTCTCCTGATACCACCGGCTTAATTGTTGAAGGAGACATGAAACGCTATAAAGAATTTGGCGACGAAATCAATCGTCGTTTTTCCAATCCCATTGCTGAAATCAATTCTCAAAAGGGAAATGAGCTTGTATTGCAGTTGGATAAACCGACCCGCATTAACCATGCTGTTGTTATGGAAGATTATCGCGAAGGGGAGCGTATCCGTGAATATCGTATTGAAGGTTATTCGGATGGAAAATGGCTTGAGCTAACCAAAGGAATTTCAGTTGGCCGTAAAAAGATTGATTATTTCGATGATGTTGAAGTTGAGCGACTTCGTTTGGTGGTTACGAAGGCAGCTGCGGAACCTCTTATCCGGTCATTTTCCGTTTATCATGTCAGCAACTTTATTCCTCCCAAAAAACAAAGCATGCATGTTTGGTCGAATCCACAAACGGTTGTTTCGTGGAAAAAAACGGATGTGAACAATAACAAACTTGAATTGAAAATTAATCTCGGTGATAAAATAAATGTTCCGGGCCAATATGTTTTAACCGTTTTGCCGGAAATGAAACAAAATGTAAGGGTGGAAAATGCTGCCATGTTTTACGATGGAAATAAAGCCATGCAAGAGTTTGTGCAGATTAAAGACAATAAAATACAAATCAACCAGACGGCTCAAATTACAGGTGAAGCTGATTTATATGTTGAATTTATCATTCATATTGAGCAAGCATGCAATGGAGTAGTTGAGTTTAAACCACTGCAAATAAATTAAGTTATTAGTATGGAACGATCAAATAAATGTTTGGGAAAATTAACCCGGATGAATATGGCCTTAAGTCATCAAGAGCCAGATCGTGTGCCTATTAGCGATTTCTTTTGGGGAAGTTTTGTAAAGCGTTGGCGAAAAGAATTAAACCTGCCTGATGATGCAAGTCCATACACTTATTACGATTTGGATTGGATTGTAACCATGCCAAATATGGACCCGAAAATACAATCGTTCGAAACAATAAAAGAAGATGGTTTGGAGGTAATCGTTAAAACCGGGTTCCGAACAACCATGCGAAAAAAATTTGACTTTCCTATGCCTGAATTCATTTCGTGGGAAGTTGATACCATTGAAAAACTGGAAAAATTTGAATTTGATGATCCATATGACAAGAGAAGATATTTTGAAGCTGGCGACAATCAAATCGCCGGAGTTGGAGATGGCTTTGAGCGTAACTCACCGGCCTGGATCGATACGGTAAAAAAGTTACATCCGGATTTCCCGGTTTATGGAAGTATAATAGAATGCTCAGAGTGTTTAACCAGATTATTGGGTCAGGAAAACACACTCTTCTGGATGGGAATGTACTCTGATCAGTTCGGGGTGCAAATAAACCGGATTGGGCAATTTTACCTCGATTGTATGAAAGCTCAGATTAAAGCTGCTGATGGTTTACTCGACGGAATGGTAATATGGGGAGATGTGGCATACAAACAAACCATGTTGTTCGACCCGGAATACTGGAGAATGTATTTCAAACCCTGGGTAAAAGCAATGATAGAAGAGTGCCATAAAAATAACCTGCCCGTTATTTATCACGGATGTGGAAATGTAGAGCTGATTTTTGAAGATTTTATTGAAATGGGACTGGATGCTTATAATCCACTTGAAGTAAAAGCAAACATGGATGCAGTGGAGCTAAAAAAGAAACATGGCAATAAAATAGGCTACTGTGGCAATAATAATATCCAGGTTTGGGAAACAGATGATAAAGAGCAAATTCGTAAAGAAGTGTTATTTAAATTGAATGCAGCCAAAGGTGGTGGATATATTTTTCAGTCCGACCATTCGGTGTCAAGTGATGTGTCAGGTCAAAGCTACGATTACATTGTGAAGCTGGTGCGAGAACATGGAAAATATCCTTTGCACTTAAAGGAATTTGATGAAACTATTTGAATCATTTGTAATTCAGAAGTCAATGAATAGTAAGTTAAATAAACCTGGAAAGTATTAAAGGATACTAAGAGTCATATCCCATGATGTGGCTTTATATAATATTAAAAGTAACACGTGTAATATTCAGGGCTACACAAATTAAACATAATGAATAAAACATAACAATAGTGTATGTATAAATATATTCATCGAATGAAAAGCATATTTACTACAATAATGATATTCTTGACCCTGCATTTAATGGGGCAGCAAAGTGAACTGGCAATTATTCCACAGCCTTCAAGTATCAACGTTAATGATGGCTATTACTCGCTTTCAGAATACAGCACAATTGCAACACAGTCAGAAGTTGATTTATCGTTTGAGGTGGCGAATTTGAACAAGCAGATAAAATGGGTCATCGGGACAAATTTAAAGTTAGTCAAAAATGAGACAGAAGCAGAAAATCAGATTGTACTGAAATGCACACAAGGAAATGGTGATTCAGAAGGCTATTCTCTTTCAATTGGTGATAAACAGATAATTATTTCAGCTATTGACCGTACTGGCTTATTTTATGGCATTCAAACTTTATCGCAGATTATAGACAATGCAGACGATGGTCATAAAACGGTTCGGATTCCTTGCGTTAAAATAGATGATAAGCCGAGATTTAAGTACCGTGCCTTGATGCTTGACCCGGCTCGTCATTTTTTACCTGTTGATGATGTGAAGAAATACATCGATGTAATGGCCATGTATAAGTTCAACCACCTGCACCTTCACCTTTCTGATGACCAGGGATGGCGTGTTGAAATTAAAAAATATCCAAAGCTGACAGAAATTGGTTCATTCCGTCCGCAAACAGAAGGAGATGGAATACCTCATTCAGGGTTTTACAAGCAGGAAGAATTGAAGGAGTTGGTTGCTTATGCAAAGGATAGAAAGATTACCATAATTCCTGAAATAGACGTGCCGGGTCATAATTTGGCCGCGGTGGCTGCGTATCCGGAACTGACCTGTTTTGAGGGAGAATATAAAGTAATGACTGTTCCCGGGGTTTCAAAAGATTTGCTTTGTGGTGGAAATGAGCAGGTTTTTGAATTTTTAGATGATGTATTTGGTGAACTGTCCGAAATATTCCCTTCCGATAAGTTCCATATAGGAGGCGATGAAGCTCCACTTGACCATTGGAAAGAGTGTCCAAAATGTAAGATGAAGATGAAGGAACTGGCTATTTCGAAACCTCAGGAATTAATGAGTTACTTTTTCGAAAGGGTGAATGAAATATTTGCAAAATACAATAAAAAGCCACTGATTTGGTATGAGCTGGATGTTCCCGGATATCCCCAAAACAGTACCATGTACTCATGGCGGTTAGGGCTTTCGGATGAGGTAATCAGAAAATCCCGCGAGTTGGGTTATGAATTGATTTGTAGTCCGGGAGAACATGCCTATTTCGATTATCCGCAATGGAAAGGGGAAGAAACCTGTAATTGGATGCCTATACTCAATCTTGAAAAAGTTTATGCGTTTGACCCCGGCTATGGATTGGAAGAAGCAAAACAAGCTCACATTATTGGAGTGGAAGCTACCTTATGGGGAGAATATGTTAAAAATATAGACCGTGCTTTTTATATGACCTGGCCAAGGGCTTTTGCACTGGTCGAAGCCGGTTGGTCGGAAATGGAAAACAGGAGTTGGGAATCCTTTCAAAAGAGGCTTTATCCACAGCTGGAACGATTTAAAAAAATGGGAGTTAATTTTAGGTTCCCGTCAGAATTGAAAATACCATTTAAACAGTAATATTTCAGAAATGTTAAAATCTTCAGTTTTTATCTTGTTTGTACTGCTTTGTTTCTGCTCAATAGCTCAACCCATTAATGACTGGGAAAATCCAGCAGTAACTGGTATTAACAAAGAACCTGTTACTGCATCATTTTCATCATATTCAAATTTTAATGATGCTATCGGTTTTCTTCAGCCAGATACGGAGATATCGCTAAATGGAAAATGGAAATATAATTGGGTAGCAAATCCTGAAGAAAGGCCGCATGATTTTTATAAATCTGATTTTGATATTTCAGGCTGGGATGAAATACAGGTTCCAGGTAATTGGCAGATGCAAGGGTACGGAATCCCAATCTATACAAACATTAAATATCCTTTTAAACGGGAGCAACCTAAAGTTACACTGGAACCACCGGAAGAATATACTGGTTTCAAGCTGAGAAACCCGGTGGGAAGTTATAAACGCAAATTTGCAGTTTCACAGGAATGGAACGGAAAAGAGTTATTCATTCGGTTTGATGGCGTTAAGTCTGCTTTTTATTTATGGATTAATGGTAAAAAGGTTGGCTATAGTCAGGGAAGTATGACCCCGGCAACTTTCAATGTTACAGAATTTGTAAAAACCGGAGAGAACGACCTGGCCGTTGAAGTGTATCGGTGGTCAGACGGTAGTTACCTCGAATGTCAGGATATGTGGCGGCTGAGTGGTATATACCGCGATGTTACCCTGGTGGCCAGAAACAGAACACATATCCGCGATTTTAAGATTACAACTGATTTTGATGAAAATTATGAGGATGCAGAGTTAGCAATTGATGTAAAGCTTAAAAATGCATCGAATGAAATTGCAAAAGGCTTAAAGGTACAGGCAACAGTTTTCGATGCCAATAAAAATATAATTCAGCAAAGCAATACCATTTTGCAAGCACAGCTACCTGAACTTTCTTCGGAAGAGGAGAAAGATATGAGACTGAAAATGTTGGTAAAAAAACCACTTCACTGGAATGCTGAAACACCAAACTTATATACCGTCTTGTTTCAGTTAAAAGATTTACATGGAAATGTAATTGAAAATATTCCGTGGAAGTTTGGTTTCAGGGAAGTTGAAATAGACGGGAACCTGTTTAAAATTAACGGACAATTGGTAAAGCTAAAAGGTGTTAACCGCCACGAACACCACCCACGGACCGGACGATATGTTGACAACGAAACCATGCTTGCCGATATAAAATTGTTAAAGCAATGCAACATTAATTTTGTACGCACCAGCCACTATCCTAATCGCATACAATGGTATAAACTCTGTGATGAATATGGTATTTATCTGATGGACGAAGCCAACCAGGAGTCGCATGGCTACAACATCGGGAATAAAATTTTAGGAGATAATCCCGAATGGAAAAAAGCCCATGTTGACCGAGCTGTTTCAATGGTTGAACGTGATAAAAACCACCCAAGTGTAATAATCTGGTCGTTGGGCAATGAAGGAGGTCGTGGACAAAATATGAAAGCTATGGCTGAAAGTATCCGCCAAATTATTTCCAATGCCGTGGTATTTTGCGACAGCGATATGGATGCTTCCGATATGTACGACTTTTCATACATCCATCCTGATAAGGTACGAACAATGGTTGAAGACCATCTCGACCGTCCAATAATTATGCGCGAATATGCCCACGCCATGGGAAATTCTCTTGGTAATTTAAAAGAATACTGGGATGTAATTTACGATTTTGACCGCTTTGCCGGAGGCGCAATTTGGGACTGGGTTGATCAGGGAATTGCGAAACCAATTGATGGTTCGCCTTTAAAATATCCTGAAAACCCGCAACAGTTGGAATTGAATGATAATGAATTTTTTGCCACTGGAGGCGATTTTGGGGATTCGCCAAATGATGCAGAATTTTGCATAAACGGGTTAATTTCACCCGACCGTAAACCTAATCCGCATTATTACGAGGCGCAAAAAATCCATCAATCAATAAAGTTTGAATGGCCTGATGCCGAAAAACCGTCCGTGATAATTACAAACCTATATGATTTTATTAATCTGAATGAGTTTAATTTTGAATGGGAACTTGCCTTAAACGGGAAGGAAATCTCGAAAGGAAAATTAGGATATTTAAATGTTACGCCTGATAAATCAATTATAAAGGACATAGACTTACCGGAACTGAATAATGAAAAAGGCGAATACACGCTAAACATTTTTGCATGCTTAGCAAAAAAGGTTGCTTGGGCAGAACAAGGTTTTGTGGTCGCCAAAGAACAATTTATTTTAAGCGAATATATTACTCCCAAATTGGTGGGAAATGAACATATATTAAAGCTTTCGCAACATGATAAATTAATTGAAATAAAAGGCGAGAACGTTAAAGTAAGCATTGATTCGCAAAATGGTGCTTTAACGGGGTACGTCTTCAATAACAAAGAGTATATAGTTAAGCCGCTTGAACCCTATTTTTGGAAGCCACCCAACGATAATCAGGAAAAGAACAATTATGTGCTTCGCTTGGGCGGTTGGAAAGAAGCTGCTCGAAATAGGAAAGTTTTAAAGGTGAATATAGTTGAGGATAAAGAAGACAATCAAGTTGTTGTAACGTTTGCAATTCAACTGGATAAAATTGAAGCCAACTATGATTTAATATATACGGTTTCAGCAAGTGGGGAACTGCAGGTAAACTGCGATTATAATCCAACAGGCAATTCAAACCAGCTAATGCCAAAGTTTGGGTTTCGCATGGCAATCCCAAAACATTATTCCCGGATAGAATGGTACGGAAGAGGGCCGCAGGAGAATTATCCCGACCGGAAGAATGGGGCATTGTTAGGGCTGTATAAATCAGCATTGGATGATTTTATAACACCATACATTTCTCCGCAAGACAATAGCAATCGCTGCGACACACGCTTTGCTCAGTTTACAAGCGAATCGGGAGAAGGAATTAGAATAAATGGCATAAAGCCCTTTTCATTCCGGGCATGGCCATACCTTGAAAGTGATTTGGAAGCAGCTAAACACAACTATGAAATATCCCGTCGTGATTTCATTAACATCAATATTGACTATAAAATTCATGGAGTTGGAGGTGACGATTCATGGGGGGCACGAACACATGAAAAATATACGATTGATGGCAATAAACCTTATGCGTTTGGATTTATTTTGAAACCATCGGAAAATTAATCGCTAAACAATTTACATATATGAAAAACGATACATTTAGATTGATTTTGTTCTTTTCAATAGCATCAATGTTCTCTTGCTCATCCAAAAGAACAAAAGATAAACATCTGGTGCTATGGTACGATAAACCGGCTAATGAATGGATGACCGAAGCTTTGCCTGTTGGAAATGGTTACATGGGGGCTATGTTTTTTGGTGGAGTTGAAAAAGAACAGATTCAGTTTACTGAAGGTACGCTATGGAGCGGTGGCCCGCGCTCTAATCCAGATTACAATTATGGTAATCGGCCTGAAGCTTGGAAAAACCTTGCAAAAGTACGAAATTTACTTGATGAAGGAAAAACAAACGAAGCGCACGGGTTAGCTAGCCGGGAGCTAACAGGCGTAATTCATAAAAAGAAAGAGGGGGCCATGTTTGGTGATTATGGCGCCCAGCAAACGATGGGCGATCTTTTTGTTGAGATTGAACACACAGGTACGCCGGTCAATTACAAACGTGAACTTGACTTGACCAGCGGAGAAGGGCGAGTTTCATATGAAATGGATGGAGAACGATACTTCCGAACCTATTTAGGCAGCTATCCCGCAAAAGCCATGGCCTATCGTTTCGAGAGTTCTGCGAAAACAAATTACTCAATTGCGTATAGTTCACCCCACAAAAAGAATAAGGAAACTTTTTTCAACTCTGTCTATTCTTTTCAAGGTGAAGTTGAAGATAACAGAATGCAGTTTGAAACCTGTTTAAAGGTTGATACCGATGGGAATGTGATTTTTGAAAATGAAAAAATAAATGTGTCTGGAGCAAGATATCTGAACCTTTACCATGTAGCTGCAACAGATTATACCTTGCAATTCCCGGAATACACAGGAAACGATTTTCTGGACAACAATAAAATCGCTTTACAGAAGTTGGAACGAAAGTCTTTTAATGAAATTAAAACAATACACCAGAAGGATTATAAAAATTTATTTGAACGTGTTGAGTTGAACCTGGGAGATAACTCCCGCGACAATATTCCTATCGATCGACGTTTAACAGAATATGCTAGCGGAACGCCCGATCCGGGGTTGGAACAAATTTATTTTCAGTATAGCCGTTATCTGATGATAGCCGCCTCACGCCTCGGAACCATGCCTTTAAATTTACAGGGAAAATGGAACAACAGCACCAATCCACCCTGGGCCTGCGATTACCACATGAACATTAACCAGCAAATGTTGTACTGGCCTGCAGAGGTTGCCAATTTAGACGAGTGCCACCTTCCGCTATTTGATTATATGGAGAGTTTAGTTGAACCCGGGAAAATTTCTGCAAAGGAATTTTTTAATTCACGTGGCTGGATTGTCAATACAATGAATAACCCATTTGGCTATACAGCGCCGGGGTGGGGATTTCCATGGGGATTTTTCCCAGGCGGAGCAGCCTGGTTGTGCCAGCACGTTTGGGAACACTACGATTTTACACGTGATAAACAGTTTTTGGAAGAAACCGGATTTCCGCTAATGAAAGAAGCCGCTCTCTTTTGGCTAGACTATCTGGTTGAAGATGAAAACGGATATTTGGTATCGTCACCATCTTATTCGCCCGAACACGGTGGAATATCGCTTGGAGCATCAATGGATCATCAAATAGCATGGGATTTATTAAACAATTGCATTGAAGCATGTAATGTTTTAGGTATTGACGATGAATTTAAACGACAGGCAATAAAAGTAAGAGATAAGATTTTACCGCCAACTATTGGAAGATGGGGACAGTTGCAAGAGTGGAAAAAGGATGTTGACGACCCAAATAACAATCATCGGCATGTTTCACATTTGTACGCTCTTCATCCCGGGAAACAAATTACAACCAAAAACACACCTGACCTGTCAGAGGCTGCAAAAGTGAGTCTGAATGCTCGTGGCGATAGTGGAACTGGCTGGTCGCTGGCCTGGAAAGTGAATTTTTGGGCAAGATTAAAAGATGGCGATCGTGCTTATAAACTGTTTAAACGTTTACTACGTCCGACGGGGCAAAAGGGAACAGATATGATGAGCGGGGGCGGTAGCTATTCAAACCTGCTTTGTGCTCATCCCCCGTTTCAGTTAGATGGGAATATGGGGGGGTGTGCTGGAATTGCTGAGATGCTTTTGCAGTCGCACACTGGAACTTTAGAATTGCTCCCTGCCTTACCAACTGCATGGAAAAATGGGCATGTTAAAGGATTGAAAGCACGTGGCGGTTTTATAGTAGATATGGACTGGAGGGATGGAGTATTGGTTTGGGCAAAAATAACAGGGAATCCAGGAGTAATGTCTAAGTATAGGCTTGAGAACGATGTCGTAGAATTTGAGATCCCTGAAAATGGAAATATTATTATTAATTAAATAGTACTAGCAATAATGAGACTGACAATTCGATTAGTTCTGTTAGCTATTGCATTAAATGCAGGCTCTTTCTTACAGGCTCAAAATAAAGTTCTAATAATTGGTATTGATGGCTGTCGACCTGATGGTTTGCTGGCTGCAAAGACTCCAAATTTAGATAAGATATGGGAAAACGGAGCTTATTCCTTTTCTGCCCAAACAGATCCTATCAGTAGCAGTGGAATATGTTGGACTGCAATGTTAACAGGTGTCTGGCATGAAAAACATAATGTGCTTACTAACGAGTATAAGGATCCAAATATAGGGGAGTATCCGCATTTTTATCGTAGAGTGAAAGAGCAGAAACCGGATTTGAAGCTTTATTCAATTGTTAATTGGTCTCCAATCCATAAAATACTACAGAAAGGAGATGCTGATATTGTTAATTACCTTTTGTCGGATGAGAAAGTAACGCAAAGAGTAGTGGATTTACTTCAAAATGATAATCCTGATGCTGTATTTGTTCAATTGGATGAGGTAGACGGAGCAGGACATAGGTACGATTATGTTCCCGAAAGTTCAGAATATTTGAAAGCGATAGAAAAAGCTGATGAGTTAGTTGGAAGCATGATAACGGCCATTAAGAGAAGAGAACTTATAAAAAAAGAGAATTGGCTGATCTTGGTGTCAACAGATCATGGAGGAAGTAAAAAGGGACACGGAAAGGATATTCCTGAGCATACAACAATTTTCTTTATTGCAAATGGGAACGATGTCCAAAAAGGTAAGATCAAACAACAAGTAAATGTAGTTGATGTTGCAGTGACAGCGTTAGAACATTTAGGGATTGAGAGCGAAGAAGATTGGAACTTGGATGGGAAGGTAATTGGTATCAGGTAATAGCAGATTTACAAGTGTCGAATCTTATGCAAAAAGGATTATTGGATTTAGTTGAATAAAAAATAACTGTCTATCAAATAGACAAATCTGCTGTAAAATAATGACAAATGAAGAACACATTACAAAATATGCATGGGGAAAGATTTGAGAGAGAGTTCAACGGAGAGCTATTTAAAATAAATAAATTCGAACAAATAAAAGCTTTATTGTTATGTTTATGTGTCACGTTCTTAAATATTTCTTGTTTAAGAGAACCGAATGTTAAAACTAATCGTGCAGGAATTTGGTTTGATAGTCCTGCTCAAAACTGGAACGAAGCCATCCCTATTGGTAACGGAACCCTTGGTGGGATGGTGTATGGTGGAGTAGAATCGGATACCATAAAAATTAATGAAGAAACACTTTGGTCGGGCGGTCCGCGCGATTTACAGAATTACGAAGCCATTAAACATTTGCCTAAAATTCGTCAGTTACTCAATGACGATAAAACCAAAGAGGCAGAAAGATTGATTAACTCAACAATGCTTGGCGAATACAATGAATGTTACATGCCCATGGGCGATTTGGTAATAAACACAAATTCACAAGAGAAAGCAGAAAATTATATTCGTCAACTTGATTTAGAAACAGGTTTGGTAAATATTAACTATTCGATTGGTGGCGTTCAGTACAAAAAGGAAGTATTTTCTTCTTACCCTGACAAAGTAATTGTTGTTAAATTCACATCCAGCAAAAAAGGACAACTGAATTTCTCTACATCACTAACAAGTTTGTTAAACCATCAGGTAAGTGTTGATGGCAATCAGGTAATTTTAAAGGGAAATGCACCCAAACATGCTTACCCTCATTATCTTGGTGAAAAGCCACCGGTGTACGAAGAAGGACATGGAATGCGTTTCCAAATGAATTTACTGGTTCGTAACAAAGGAGGGCAGGTTAATAAAAATAACAAGGAATTAGTAGTGGAAAATGCTGATGAAGTTGATTTGATTTTAACGGCAGCCACAAGCTTTAATGGTTTCGACAAAAACCCGGTTACCCAAGGGAAAGATTACGAATCGATTTCAAATCAAAAAATTTCAGAATTGCGGAATGTGGATTATGCTGAACTTAAGGAGAATCATATCAGCGATTATTCTGAATTGTATAGTAGGGTAAAACTTAATTTGGGTGAAAGTGAGGCCGCAAACCTACCCATAAATCAACGCATTAAAAAATACAAACCAGGAACCGACCCTGGCTTAACTACTCTATATTTTAATTTTGGACGTTACTTGTTAATTTCCAGCTCCAGACAGGCAAAACATGCTCAGCCTGCACATTTACAGGGAATATGGAGTAGATTGTTACAACCTGCATGGAGTGCAAACTGGACACTTAATTGTAATGCCCAAATTAATTACTGGGGCGTAGAAATTACCAACCTCTCAGAACTTCACTTACCATTAATTGAGCTTACTAAAGAGCTTACGATTGATGGTGAGCGTACAGCTAAAAATATGTATGGTGCAGGTGGTTGGATTGCACATCATAATGCCGATATCTGGCGAACAACCTCACCTGTTGGCGGAAACGGATTATGGGCTATCTACCAAGTGGGGAGTGCCTGGCTTTGTCACCATCTTTGGGAACATTATGAATTTACGCTTGATAAGAAATACCTAACAGAAGTGTATCCCGTATTAAAAGGGGCAGCTATGTTTTATATGGATAATTTGCAACGAGACCAAGATGGCTTTTGGGTTACTAATCCTTCGGAATCTTTTGAAAACCATTTCCGGAAACCTGATGGTACAATAGGATGGGCTTGTGTTGGTGCAACTCAAGACATGCAAATTATTCGAGATCTTTTTCAGAATTGTAGACAGGCTATTAGAGTACTTGAGAATGACTCTGAATTTGATGTGAAATTGGAAGGTTATTTAAAGGAATTACTGCCTATGAGAATAAGCCCGACTACCGGACGTTTGCAAGAATGGAAAGACGATTGGGAATCAGCATATGCAAATAGTGGGCAGTTAGCTCATGGTTGGGGGCTGGCAGTGGGAAGTCAGATTACACCACGTGGAACACCTGAATTGGCAGAAGCGTTTATTAAAACACTGGAACACCGAAAACCATGGGAACAAAATGAATGTGGAAGCTGGACTGGCAGTTTTGCCGCAAAGTTTTGGGCACGATTAGAAAACGGAGAAATGCTTCAAAAAGTCTTTGATAACCATTTTAGCTGGGCTGTGTTTCCAAACCTGACCTCTAATTTTCGTGGTTTATGGGAAATTGATGGAAATCTTGGGATTATGGCATCTATTGCCGAAATGTTGTTACAAAGCCATTCTGGAGAAATTGTTTTATTGCCAGCATTGCCAACAAAATATCCAACAGGAGAAGTAAAGGGATTATGTGTTCGAAATGGATTTGAAGTGGATATAAAATGGGAGGATAATGAGCTAACGAAAGCTGTTATTTTTTCAAAGCAAGGAGAAAACTGCAAGGTGAGATATAAGGAAAAGATTATTGAATTGGATATTAAAAAAGGTGGAAGCCACAGCCTATTTCTAGATGATTATAAATAATGAGAGATGAAATCACGTAAAACGATTGGAATAATATTAATTCTTGTGTGTCAATGTTTCTGGATATTAGCCCAACCTAAAACCATCGACCTTTCAGGTAATTGGCAACTCGCACTCGATTCGTTAGGATTGGGAGAAAAAGAGGAATGGTTTAACAAAAACCTTCCTTTGCAAATGAAACTCCCCGGAACAACAGACGAAGCTCAATTGGGTGAGAAGCATATTAATGGTACAAACTTATATACCGGTGACCCCGAAATTTGGCAACTGGCAAGGAAATACAGGTATATTGGGAAAGCTTGGTATCAAAAAAATATTGAGATGCCCGCTGATTGGGAAGGTAAAACTATCATGCTTTTCATGGAGAGGTGCATGTGGCAAACCAAAGTTTGGGTAAATGGCAAATTTGTTGGTGAAAACCACAGCCTAAATACACCTCATAAGTTTGAAATAGGCAGCGATTTAAAAACCGGACAAAACACGATTTCATTGCTTGTTGACAATTCACCTTATGTGCATTTAGGTTCCTGGAGCCATGGCTATTCGCCCGGCATGCAAACTATATGGAACGGTGTTGTGGGAGAAATAAAACTGATAGCAAAGGATAAGACGTACTTAAAAGATATCCAACTATACCCTTCGTTTAAAAAGCAAGAGTTAAGGATAAAAGGGAAAGCGATAAATACGGGTGACAAGCATTTAAAAGGAAATCTGGAATTTGCCATAACAGACAAAGACGGAAATGTAATCCTTTTTCAGGACATGGATTACATTGTGGATAAAGACAATCAGGATTTTGAAACAATAATTGCGCTCAATAAAAAACTGTTGCCATGGGATGAATTTCAGCCTAACCTTTACACTCTTGAGGTAAAGGCCGGTTTTGCAGGTAATAGCGATACAGAACACATTCGTTTTGGGCTTCGCGATATTGAAGCTGTTAATGGCCGTTTTTTGGTAAATGGGAACAAAATATTTATGCGTGGGCAACATGACGGAGGAAGTTCGCCTTTAACCGGATATGCACCTATGGATAAAACTGAGTGGCTACGTATATTCAAGATAGGGAAGGCACATGGATTAAACCATTGGCGTTTTCACTCATGGTGCCCCCCAAAGGCAGCTTTCGAGGCGGCCGATGAACTGGGTATTTACCTGCAACCTGAGCTAACGCTGTTTTCACAGGACTGGGAAGGGACATTGGTAGGGACCGATCCAGAAAGGGATGCTTTCCTTTTTGAAGAATTAAAGAAATTACTTGATACCTACGGAAACCATCCTTCGTTTGTATTCATGTGTATGGGAAATGAATTACGGGGCGACCCCAAAGTACTGGAAAAATGGGTAGCCTGGGGAAAAGACCACGACCCAAGGCATTTGTATGCCAGCAATGCCAATTTAGGAGCAATGGCTTCGCCCGAACGATTAAAAGGAGATGATTTTCAGGTTGCCCATTGGGGTAAAAATAATGGTAAAGTATTTTGGCGTAGAATGCATCCATTTTTCGAAGTTGAAAAACCGAACACTGTTAATGATTTTAGTAATACGCTTCAATCGCCTTATAACCAGTGGCCTATTATTAGCCACGAGGTAGGACAGTGGCTGGTGTATCCCGATTTTACTGAAATTGAAAAATATACAGGTGTCTGGGCCCCACGGAATATGGAAGTTTTTCGTGGCCGCTTGCAACAAAAAGGCATGGGCGAACAAGCAAACGATTTTTTAATGGCTTCAGGTAAATTGTCGGCATTGTTGTACCGCGAAGAAATGGAACGCTTGCTCCGGACCCCCGGAATGGGAGGTTATCAATTACTTGATTTACGTGATTACCAGGCGCAGGGAAGTGCATTGATTGGGATGTTGAATGCATTTTGGGAGCCAAAAGGTTTTATTACAGCCGATGAATTCAAACAATCGAACAATAATATTACTTTGCTTTTGGAAATGCCAAAACGTACCTGGCTGAACAATGAAACATTTAAAGCAGAATTGGTAGTTCCAAATTATAGCAATTCAGTATTAAACAATTTGGAAGTTGAATGGAAGGTGTTGGATTCAGGCAAAGAATTATTTAAGGGGAAGCTGAATAAATCAATTGTTGAACAAGGTGAAGTTGTTTCAATAGGAAACGTTTTATTTCCTTTAAATGATATCAGAAAAGCCGCCAAACTGGAGGTCAGGCTTGCTGCGCCCGGCTTGCAAATTGAGAATAACTACGACATTTGGGTTTATCCGGAAAATATAGAAGAGGACAATCAAAAAGAAATTGTAATTGCGACAGGGGCAAGTCCTGAATTACTTGAAAAAATTGAGAACGGGGCAACAGTCTTACTCGTGCCGGACAAAGGTTTTGATGCCGAACGGACCCAATTTACAACTCCCTTCTGGTCAACTATTTTGTTTAACTATCAGGTAAAAACCATGGGGCTTCTATGTAATCCCAATCATCCTGTTTTTGCTGATTTCCCAACTGACTTTCATACTAATTGGCAGTGGTGGGAATTATGTAAATATGCCCCCGCGGTCCGGTTGAACCAAACTGCCAAAGGTTATCAGCCAATTCTTCAGGTAATCGACCATGCCGAGCGCAATGACAAGTTAGGTGCAATTGTTGAAACAAAAATTGGCAAAGGCAAACTATTGGTTTCCACATTCGATATTTTATCTGATCTGGATGAACGACCGGTTGCACGCCAGTTAAAGTACAGTATCCTGAATTATATGAATTCACCTGAATTTAATCCTTCCGAAGCAAAAGGTATAAAAGAAGCTTTTTTTGATGGTGAAGATAGATCGAAGGTGAGGTACAAGAAAATAACGGCTACTAACGAAAACTCCGAATCGCCCATTATTTATGCTTTCGATGGTGATGAAAAAACGTTTTGGCAAACAATCAAAAAGGATGGTGAAAAAATTATTATTGAGATTGAATTGCAGGAACCAAGATACATTAAAGGATGTGAATTTTTAACCAATGAGAACTTTAACCCCGGGAAATTTGAAATTTATATTTTCAATGATAAACAGGATATAGGTGATGTTGTAATTGCCGGCAATGGAGCCTTAAAATCAAAGTTTCAGGCGAAAAGTTGGGACAATGGTTTTACGATTCAGGAAGGGAAAAAAGGTGGGCTTATCCGGATTGAAATGGTTCCTGGTACAAGTAACAGAATGGTAAGTTTGAAAGAATTAAATTGGATTTTAGGCGATTAGGAAACAGATATAATCACTAGTGGGTATTAAAAATTAATAATCGTTCTTTGAAATTCTTTGTTAGTCGTACTTGTAGCGATTTTTGATAGCGTGACGATTTGAATTGAAAATACGGATTTTTGCATGCAAACAAGCAATTATCCATGAATCAAGGCAAATATATCTTCGCACAACTTACAGATTTTTTACCCAGACGTGTATTTGACAGAATTGTCAGCAAACACAACGGGAATAAGTATGTAAGAACTTTTACATGTTGGTATCAAATGCTATGTATGGTATTTGGACAGCTTACCTCAAGAGACAGTATGAGAGATCTGCTCTTAAGTCTCGAAGCTCATAAATCCAAATATTATCATCTCGGATTTGGTTCAACAGTAACTCGGAGAAACCTTGGCAAAGCCAATGAAAAACGTAGCTATAAAATTTTTGAAGATTTTGCTTATGTTCTCATAGAGGAAGCACGCAAAAGCTGCTACAAATCAGATTTTGAGATCAACGTTGACGGCAATGTTTATGCATTTGATTCATCAACAATAGATCTTTGCCTGAGTGTATTTTGGTGGGCTGAGTTTAGGAAAACAAAAGGTGGCATTAAACTGCACACTTTGTATGATGTGAAAACATCAATACCTGCGTTCCTATACATCTCAAATGCCAAAATGCACGATGTCAATGCACTTGATTTAATCTCATATGAGCCTGGAAGCTTTTATGTGATCGACAAAGCTTACATTGATTTTAAAAGACTGCATCGTCTTCACCAGCAGCGGGCTTTCTTTGTTACACGGGCAAAAGATAACATGCGATTTAAACGGATGTATTCAAACCCAGTTGACAAAGCAACCGGCGTGAGATATGATCAAATCGGCAAGCTGGAAACTTACTACCCAAGCAGAGATTATCCAGAGAAGCTTAGGAGAGTAAAATACTATGATTGTGAATCAGATAAGGAACTAATTTTCCTTACCAACAACATGGAACTTAAACCTACCGAGATAGCTTATCTGTATAAGAAACGTTGGGAAGTAGAACTGTTTTTCAAGTGGATGAAACAGCATCTGAAGATAAAATCCTTTTGGGGAACAACTCTTAATGCTGTGAAAATCCAAATGTATTGTGCGATCATCGCATACTGTCTTGTTGCCATAATTGGTAACAGATTGAAAGTTGACCGCTCAATCTACGAAATCCTACAAATCCTAAGCATATCTCTACTCGACAAAACTCCTGTAAAAGAAGTGCTTACGAAATACGATTACAAAAATGTCAAAGAACTAAAAAATAAACAATTAATAATCAGCGGGTTTTAAGTGCCCGCTAATGAGATATAATTTAAAAATATAATGATGAAAGAAAAAAAAACAACGGAATTAAAACAATTGTTTTTATTGGCATTAATTCTTTTTATTCAGATAGGAAGTTTTGCCCAGAAAAATTTCAATGGTGCAATAACAAACCAGCCGGCTACCCGCTGGGAAGAAGCAATGCTTACCGGTAACGGGATAATGGGAGCCATGATGTATGGCGATCCATACCATGAGACCATTGTTGTTAACCATTGCGAACTGTTCCTTACGCTTGGTACTAAAGAGTTTGTAAAAGACCTTTCTGCTTCAATGCCTGAAATAAAAAAGGCCGCCCTGCAAGCAGGCAAAAATGGACCTTCGGTTGCTCACCAAATGATGCTGGAAACGGCCAATCAAAAGATTTCGTGGACTGACCCCTTCCATCCGGCTTTTACCTTTCACATTGATCAGTTTGGTGATTATGGTGAAGCTAAAAACTATAAATTGACCGAGAATTTCGAAACAGGCGAACTAAAAGCATCATGGGACAACGAAGCAGGACATTGGGAGCGGAAAATGTTTATTTCCCGCCCCGATAATGTGGTGGTATTGGAATTAACCGGTCCCAAAGGAAAAGTGGGAGGTAATTTTTCAATGAAAATGGCACATGAGTTGATTGATGTTGAAATGACAGCAACGGATACCGAGATAAAGGCACATGTTACCTATGTAAAAGGGAAAGGGGGGTACGACAACCTTGTCCGTTTTATTCCAACAGGGGGAAACGTTACGGCTAAGAACAATGAAATAAAAGTTAATGCCGCAGATAAGGTGTTAATTGTCATGCAGGTAGAACCATGGCGTGCACCACTTCCGGAGTCGCAAAGTGAAGTTTGGGCTTTTTCACCAAAGCATCCCGATTTTGTGAATGGATATCCTGAAAACAAGTTGGCTGACATGGAAGCGTATTTGGATGAATTGGCCATGGATTACAAGAGGTTGTTAAAACCACATGCAAAAGCACATGGCGAATTGTTCTCGCGGGTGAAATTAAATTTAGGTGAAACGCAATCTACATCTCAAGAGATGCTAAACTCGGCAGCTGAGAATGGGACAATAACACCGGCTTTGACACAAAAGCTATACGATGCATGCCGGTATTTAATTATTTGTAGCACCGGCAAAAATCCGGCAAACCTGCAGGGGATTTGGACCGGTACCTGGAAGCCAGAGTGGAGTGGGGACTATACCCTCGATTCAAATATTCAACTCGAAATTCAATCCATAATGAGTTGCAATATGCCCGAACTGATGGAAGGTTACTTCAAGTTAATTGAGTCATGGTTGGTGGATAGCCGTTTAAACGCCCAAAAATTATTTGGCTGCCGAGGAATTGTTTCCAATCCAAGGGCTTCAAACACAAACTTGTTCTTGCATTGGGGACGATGGCCCGGCGAACAATCGATTGGTACAATGGGCTGGATGCTGCACTTTTTTTATGATTATTATCGCTTTACCGGAGATAAGGATTTTCTGAAAGAAAGAGTGGTGCCTTTACTTAAAGAAAATGCATTATTCTACGAGGATTTGCTAAAAGGTACAGAAGACGAAAATGGGAAATATACCTTTTGGATTTCATATTCGCCTGAGCAGGATCATTTGCTTTATGCTAACTCTACCTTCGATATTTCGGTATTAAAATCTGTTTTGAGTAACCTTGTCGAATCTTGTGAGCTACTTAACATTGAAAACAACAACTTGCCGAAATGGAAAGCAATGTTGAAGAAACTGCCGGATTACCAAATCAATGAAAAAGGGGAATTGCAGGAGTGGGCTTACGAAGGTACAACGGAGAATTACAACCAACGTCACCATTCTCACTTATTGCCACTTTATCAGTTTTGTGAATTTGACAAAGAAAGTGACCCTGTTTTATGGGCAGCTTCTGAAAAAGCCTTTGAAGGAAAGAAAAAAGGATTTCTAAATAATTGGAAAAACCCGGATAGTAATCACATCACCCATGGAATTATTAATCAGGCACAATGTGCAGCACGTTTAGGGCGGGCTGATGTTGTTCACGAAGTACTATCAAGACTTGTTGCGAAAAAATATGTATTTCCGAGTTTTATGATTTCCTACTGGCCGGATAACAAAGGTTATGGGTTTGATCCCGTCGGTACAATTCCTGATGTGATCAATAATTCTTTGATATTTGCCTGGGATGGAAAATTAGATGTTTTACCAGCATTGCCTAAAGAGTGGGAAAAAGGTTCTCTTGAAAATGTGCTTTTACGTGGACAAATGCAGGTTGAGGAACTTGTCTGGGATGTAAACAAAGGAAAAGTAAGTTTGAATATTAAATCCGAAATTAAACAGGAAATTGAGGTTCGTTTGCCTGAATGCCTGAACTTCAATAACATTGAAATAAATGGGAAACAATACACTTTAGGCTCAGAAAAGCTTATTGTAAAACTATAGCTTGTTTACTTACGGTTTGTTTAAATAATTAATACATTTAGACAATGAAATGCATTTTGATTTTCATCTTGTTACTTGCAATATATGAGATAAATAATCTTAAAGTGCAATTAGAAAAGAACTTTACGGAACGAGGCATTGCACCCTTCTTGTGAGTAAAAGAAAGTTAGTGGAACAAATTGTATTGAAGCAGTTTCAAAGTAAATAGATCTTTTAATGCATGTTTAGGATTAAAATAAAATCGAGAGCTTAGTATTTTAGAAAGTAGGATTTGTGCATTTCTTGAGCTGATTTGTGTGATGTATTAAAAGAAAATGCATCATATCATTGTATGGGAATATATCTAACGATTAGCGTCGAAAAATAGTGATCGAAATAAATTATGATAATATCAATGTCGTTTGTTATTCTTTCTTGCCAATTTTTCTGAGTAAACTAGCCTCAAGGCCAAAAATGACCCTTATTGAATTAAGACTTTGGTGATTGTTTAGTAATGGAGTTTGTTTTCTGGAATACTCATTGAAGGACGGAGTTGCTTCATTAACTAAATAATATAGTATGGAAAAAACTAAAATAGCCTTTAATTTTTTTATTATGCTTTTTGTAGGTGTGGTGTTTTTTGCTGCATAATTCACAGCACAGGTAAAATATACCGTTCCCGCCATAGAATGGTAAGAGCCGTTTGGAAATCATCGTGCAGAATTGCAAAACCTAGAGATATTGTTGCCCTTAATTTGTTATGGCGCAAGCATGATAAAAATCTAGAAGACAGGCAATTTATTATAGCGAATGCAGTTACCGGTGATACAATAACCAATATATACCGACATGAGGTAAATAACGAAAGATGTCGAATTGCTTTTGGGCCTATAACACAACCTGGGACTTATCATCTCTATCATTTGCCTTACACTCCGGAATACAAAGATTTTAGTGCAAGGAAATATTTGACAAAAGAAAAAGAACCAGAAAAAGAATGGCTTAACAGAACAGGATTAACAGGTGGAGAGCTACAACTTGATGATCTGCCAAAATGTAGTGTTGATGTTATTCAGGCTAGATCCGAATTTCACTTTTTTTATCCTATGGAGGTTCCTGCTTTGAAAGATGAAATTCAAAAATATGTCAGTAAATACGATGAACCCTATCTTGTGTTTCGGGAAGATCGTATCCGTCCAATTAAAATGTTGGATGCTTTGCCATTAATTTGGCTGCAAAGCCAACCGTCTTTAAGGTTCAGGGGAACGGACTGCAGAAATGAATATTATGCCTTACAGTCTGGTGTTTATGCTTCTAAGGTTTCGTTAAAAGATCTGAAAGTAAATTTTCTGAACTGGTAATTGATTCCGGTGATCGAATACCTGCATCTTCAATGACCTGTTTTAATAAACATGGGGTAGATATTGAGCGAACCCTTTTGTACTTACAGTTAATGTTGGAAAAGGGAAAGTTCAATCGCTATGGATTGGAATTGACATTTTGGAAGAAGCTATTCCGGGAAATTATAAAGGCATTTTTACAGTGGAAGCCGATGGTTTGAAGAGTAAACAGGTTGAAATTAATCTTGAAGTAGAGAATTCTATTTTGACTAACAGAGGTGATGGCGAAACATGCAGGCATTCAGGGGAAAGGTGGCTGAATTCAACAATAGGTATTTACGATGAACCGGTGACACCATGTACAAATATTTCTGTAAAGGAATGAAAATTGTCATGTCTTGCCCGGGATATAGAATTAAACCAGGCAGGATTACCAGAAAAAGTATTGGCATGGGAAAATGATGCACTGGATGGTGCAATTCAGTTTACCATCGAATCAAACAATAAGGTTCTTAATTTGGACTCTAAATCGTTTCAGTACACAAAAGGGAAAATGGAATTGTTGCCTGTGAAGCTATTTCAGAGAATGAAAGCCTTAGATTAACTTGTAAGGGGGCAATGGAATTTGACGGAAGGCTTAGTTACGATTGTATTGTTACAGCAAAAAAGAATATACACCTGCAAGACATCAGGTTGGAGATTCCGTATCGAAAAGATATTGCAGAATATATGATAGGTATGGGAAGAATGGAGGGCTATACTCCTGAATTTGGTAAATCGATATGGCGCAGGGAAGAAGAAAGTTTTTGGTTAGGAAATGCGAAAGGAAGTTTGCACTGTGAACTGTGCGGAGGTTCATATCATGGATCATTGCTGAATTTGTATCAACTTAATCACCCCAGGTCATGGTACAATGGGGTAAATGGCGGTTTTAGAATTGATACGAAAAATGAAACTGTTGAGGCAACGGCTTACAGCGGCTACCGGCCGATGCAAGAAGGAGAAGAAGTGACTAATAAGTTTGCTTTGATTGTTAGTCCTGCGGAACCATATAACCCGAACGATCAATGGAAATATAAATATGAACACAATCCCAAGCCACGCAAAGAGGTAGTAGTTAATGGCAGAAATATGATGAATGTGCATCATGCCAATAAGTACAACAGAGGAAATTGTAACTGCAAATACGAAGGGATTGATCAGCTTGGAGTTGCAAAAAGAAATCGAGTGTTTATAAAAAAAAATGATGAAAAAATAGCCATGATTTGTGGATATGCATAAGGAACCTGAATGTTTAGCCAAGTATCGAGACTGTAAAATAAGCTCTGTTTAATAATATTAATTTAGTGCCGATAGAGAAATTATGGAAAGCGTAGAATTTGAAGCGATGAGTGACAAAGCCCTAGGGCAGTTACGCAATGGGCAATCTCTAACTGGAAAAGATGGTATTTTTGCACCTATTACTGAAAGAGTTTATTGAAAGTGCTCTTGGTGGGGAGATGAGTTCCCATTTGGGAGATTGGGAGCATTTATTAGACAATAATCGTAATGAAAAAAAGCAAAACACTCAAAACTGATTCGAAAGAAATTGAAATTACGACAACACAAGAACGCTAGTGCTGCTTGGAACCGAAACTGGTAAAAAACCATGCCCCTATAATAATTGGATTATAGGGCTGGGATGAGTTTTCTGTACATCTCCAATGAAATCAAAGAGATTTACGATTTCGACATCTCAAATTCTACATTAAACGAGATAGCCGACCGTATCATTCTACAGGTTAAAGCGTGACAAAGCCGCCCATTTGAATCGCTTTACATGATTGTCTACCATTGATGCTATGCACTACAAGGTCAGAGATAAAGGCTGTCTGGTAAGCCGCGTTGTGTATATCGATTTTACTTTTCTCATCTAAATTTTCGACAGCTTAAAGTTGTTTGCTTAGATTTTTCATGCGGAATACACTTGGTGTAACTCCTTCCCATTTCGAAAAAGTGGATGAGAAGTGCTGCGATGAATAAAAACCGCAATCCAGAGCTATACTGGTCAGTGTGCGCACCGGATCTGTTAATAGTTGCTTTGCCTTTTCTAGTCGTATGTAAATTAAATAATTGGCAGGCGTGTAGCCCGTGTGTTCTTTTACAAGCTGGGTTAATGTGGTAATACCTACCTTATTCATGCAGGCCATTTCCTGTAAGGTCCATTTTTTGGCAAGCTTACTTTTTAGCATGGCATCGAAATTTGAAAACCACTTGCGGTTCTCTATCCAAAGACTATCGCGGTTTTGGATGATGCGCACTGTGTTGATCAGAAATTCCTCAACTAAATTGCAAACTCGCTGGTAATACCCGAATTCTTTTGTTTCAAGCTCTTGTTGCAGTTGTATAAAAAGCTGTTTAAATAGTTGGGCTTTCTGAATTATGTGCTTCGGATTTTGAGAAAGCACATTTCCAACTACTTGATTTTCGCAATCAGAAAAACGTGACCAGTTACCCAGATAAAACTGTCCGTTTTCGGTGAAAGTTTCAGGTTTGATAACCATCCAGAATATTTCTCCCAAATCAAGAGCTTCGCGTGGACTACCGTGTTTTTCCCACGGACAGGTTACAAAACCATTGCCTGGAAGAAGCAAATATTTTTGCTCCCCAACAATCCATTCGTATCTTCCTTTGGTGACATAACACAATTCGATTCCTTCATTATAATGCATTTGCAATGGTTTTTGACGAATGTCTTTGTATTCTTCAAAACCAAAGTCGTTGATAAACGGAAACTCCCGCAGAAGTTCAAATCCTGCTGCGTCACTGTCAGTTCGTGAATAGAAAAAGTGCATGTTTGTATAATATCTTTCAGTGTAAAATTATAGTATTTTTTGATTTTGCAAAACGATTTCTTTGTTTTTAATTCTTACTAAAAAAACCATGAATAAACTAATTCCTGAAATGCGTACCCTCCAAAAAGCATTTCAAAACGAGCTGCATCACAATATTTTATCTTTTTGGATAAAGTTTGGTCTTGAAGCTGATGGAGACGGTTTTTACGGTGCAACCGACTTGAATGGAAATCCGATTCTCAATGCTCCCAAATCATGCGTATTGAATGCCCGCATCCTTTGGACATTTGCAGAAGCTGCTAAAGATTTTGGAAATGAAGAGTATGCTAATGTTGCTCACCGTGCATATCAGGTTCTGAAAAATGATTTTGCAGACTCGCAGTATGGTGGATATTTCATGAGTATTGATTCTGAAAATAAACCACTCGATACCATTAAGCACACTTATGCGCAAGCATTTGTTTTATATGCTTTGAGCAAGTATTACGAATTTGCCCCATCGGATGACCTTCTTCAAAAAATAAAAGTCTATTTCTCTTTTTTGGAAGAAAAAGCCAAAGATCAACAACAACTAGGCTACCTTGAGGCCTTCACCTGCGATTGGCAAGTGTATTCCGAAAACCGGATGGCCGATAATAACGAGCCACGGTCGATGAATACGCACCTGCACATCATGGAAGCTTACGCCGCCTGCTATAAAATTTGCAAAGATGAGTTAGTCGAAAAACGACTAAAAGAACTATTGGTATTGTTCATCGAAAAAATTATCCGACCAGACGGGCATCTGGGAATTTTCTTTGATGAAGCGTTTAACGAAACAGAATCTTCGAAAGCAATTTGCTCATTCGGGCACGACATTGAAGCTTCGTGGTTGCTGTGGGAAGCTGCTGAGATTTTGGGTGATCAGGAAATTATTGAAAAGATGAAACCACTTTCAGTAAAAATGCTGAATCGTGTTGATCGCGTGGGAGTGGATAAGGATGGCGGATTATTTCTGGAATCGACTCGCTTTGGCAGCCACGTACGTACCAACAAGCACTGGTGGCCGCAAGCCGAAACAGTGGTGGCCTTTATGAACGGGCTGGAGTTGACTTCGGATAAAAAATATTGGGACAAGCTCAAATTGAGTTGGAACTTTATCGATAAGTATATCATTGATCACGAAAACGGAGAGTGGTTCACCAAGGTAAATCGTATGGGAATTCCGTATCTTATTGAGCCGAAAGACGATCCTTCGCCATATTACCGGAACGATTGGAAAATTGATCCATGGAAGTGCCCATACCACAATGGGCGGGCTATGATGGAACTGATTTCGAGAATTGAAAAGATGATAAGCAGTAAACAAAAACCTCAATCATGAAACTAAACCACATTGTCGTTACACTAATTATTTTATTGACTGGCTTTCAACTGAAAGCGCAGGATGATTCACTGAAAAAATTGGCAACCGAATCAAGCAACTGGTTCGAGGGCTTTCAGAAAAACATCGGAGGTAACGAGTTTACTTATCACAGTTTTCGTAACGATGTATCTGCATCATTGATTACCCGTTGCACCGATGGGGAAATGGGCATTGAATGGGAAACCGCTGTTGTGCCGGAAAACTGGAATAAAAAAAGCACCGGTTTTTTATGGATTGCGGCTATCGATTTAACATCGAACAAGCACATTTTCGATGTGTATGTAAACGGAGAAAAACGCTTTGAAATAACTTCATCGGGACAAAAAAACTGGAAACTGGAAACTGCCGATGGCGGAACACTTTCGTATATCACCCTCGAAACCGACCACAGCAACGATGCGCACGGTTACATGTCGATGATTGCCCCAACCGATTGGTTGAGAAAGGGAGCCGCCCAAACGATTAAAATAGAAGGACGGGCACACAAAGACAATACATGGATCATTGTTTATCAGGCCACCGATGCTCTTTCATTTCTGCAGAACTCGATTGAGTACGATGTTTGGATGGAGATCGAGCTGCGTGAAAACGCAAAAAAGCTTACGGCACAGTTAAAAGCCCCCTTCACGCTTGCCGGCAAAACTCTTCAGTATCGTTCTGATAAGAAAACAAAAACGATTCAACTAAGCGAAAAGGAAGGTTTTGCCATTGGCGAATTAACTCTCCCGCTTTCTGCAAAAAATAAAGCTTTTGCGTTGAATGACCCAATGGGCGAAGTGTTTAAGCTTGATACGCTGGGAAAAGATTTCAAATCGACTCGCTTGCTGGCAAAAGCTGTTTTACTGAACGAAAGTAAAACCTATGGCGGCAAGACACTGATGACTGCGCGCCGAAATTACAAACCCAATACCGTTTCCGATTTGCTGAAACTCTCGAAGTCGAGCTTGGGAGATGGACAAATATTGCTTATGAACTCGAGCCACCAGGATATTGCCTGGATGGATTCGCCCGAGAAATGTATCATCGAGCGCGACACTATGTTGTTAGCTCCGCTTTTCGAGATGGGACAGAAAGACAAAAGTTACCGCTTCGATGTGGAAGATGTGCTGATGCTGAAAGAATTTGTTGAGCGGCATCCTGAAAAGAAGGAGTTGGTCAGGCAGATGCTTGCTGACGGGCGTATTTCCTGTGGCTCAACCTACATTCAGCCTTATGAAGAGATGTACTCGGGCGAAGCACTGGCACGTCAGTTTTATTTTGGAGCCAAATGGCTGAAAGATCAGTTTAATTACGATGCAACTGTTTATTGGAACGAAGATGTGCCAGGACGCACTCCGCAAATGATGCAGATGATGCGCAAAGCAGGCACCAAATACATGATGATTAGCCGCCACGAGCGTGGTTTGTTCAATTGGTATAGTCCCGATGGATCTTTTGTTACAACATTTACTCCTGGACATTACGGAAATGCTTTTTCAGCACTGCAACGCGATTTTCACGAGTCGGCACAGTTTCTGGCAAATAGCTCTCTCGACTGGGAAAAATATTACAGCCTGAAAACAAAAAGTCCGGTAATTCCTTTATTGTCGGATAACGACATGAGTCCGGCAGTTGATCACAGCAGTTTAGTGCGCAACTGGTCGAATATAAAAGAACTTCAAAATGAAAAAGGGAAGTATGTTCCGGTACAGCTTCCCTCGATAAAGATTGCATCAGCGCCCGAGTTCTTTGATGCTTTGATGGCTCAAAAACCAAAACTTGGAAGCATTAGTGGTGAACGCCCCAATGTGTGGCTTTATATTCATGGTCCCGGGCATCAAAAAGCACTGAAAGCAAGTCGTGAGGGTGATATTTTGCTAACTATGGCCGAAAAATTTGCCACTGCCAATGCGCTGGTTGATGGCTCGTTCGTCAATTACCCGGAAACGGAATTGCGCAATGCCTGGGAAGCCAAAATTTATCCCGACCACGGATGGGGCGGCAAGCAAGGGGATATTACCGATGCTTATTTCCATCAGAAATATGAATTTGCCAAAGCTGAGGCTTTAAGAATTGTGGATAGAAGTTTGAACGAATTGGCTGCGAAAATAAAAACAGAAAGCACGATGGGCCGTCCTTTGGTAGTATTTAACAGCATGAATACCGACCGAACGGATCCGGTTTCGATTGAAGTGCGTTTTGCAAAATCGCAAGCTTTGGGACTTCAACTTCAGGATACACACGGCAAGGAGATTGATCTTCAGTTAATAAATGTGAAAAACTATTCGGATGGATCGATCCAATCGGCCACTCTAAATTTTATTGCCGAAGAAGTTCCTTCTATAGGTTACAAAACCTTCTATCTGAAAAATAATACAGAAGAATTAGCGACTCAAACATTGGTCTTTTCTCCGGAAGTAGAAAACCGTTTTTACAAACTTCGCTTTGCTAATGGTGGCCTTGCTTCTATTTTTGATAAAGATCTGAATCAGGAGCTGGTCAATTCTGATAAATTTGTAGCTGGTGAAATTTTCACCATGCACTCGGAAGGCAATGGCGCCGGCGAATTTATTGATGTTCAAAAACCCGACATGCTGGGATTCGATAAAACCGGAAACTACAAAACCAATTGGGAGATTGAAGAAAGCGGCGCGGTTTCGACTACCTATAAGTACCGCCAAAAAATACGGCATGCGGTAGTCGAACAGCGAATTGTCGTTTTTAATCAACAAAAACGTATTGATTTCGAAACTCAAATATTGAATTGGGAAGGTGTGTTGTACCGCGAATTCCGTATGGCTTTGCCGCTAAACATGACCGATGGCCAAGTGGCTTACGAAGTGCCCTTTGGCGTGGTTATAGTGGGTGAAGACGAGATTGAAGGAGCAGCCGGCGAACGTTATACAACCATTTGTAAAACGATTCACCCACGTGGCATCGAAAACTGGATCAGCGCTAGCAACGCCCGGTTTGGGGTAACCCTGAGCTCATCGGTAGCAGTGGCCGACTGGATTGATCCCACCGATAAGCCTCTTGCAAATCAGATTTTGCAACCAATATTGTTTGCATCAAGAAGAAGTTGCCATTGGGAAGGCAATGAATATCTGCAAACCGGGAATCACTCGTTTAAGTTTTCCATTACTTCGCACAAACCCGGCTGGGAAAATGGTGCAAACTTTGGTCGTGCTGCAAACGAAACGTTGAAAGCTGTATGGGTTGATCACTCATATGCCGGTGCAAGCCTGCCCGAGTCGTTGAGCTTTTTCCAAATCAACTCGAAGAACGTACTGGTTTCGACAGTAAAAAAAGCTGAAGACAGCAATGATGTTGTTATCCGGATCGCGGAAATGGAAGGAACCGATAAAACAGTTGATCTTGAAAGCTTCAAAAAAATAAGCCAAGCAAAAACGACCAATTTGATTGAAACAGAAGGTGAAAGACTTCCGGTGCAAAACAACCGACTACATCTGAAGTTGGGACACCATGCGATTGAAACCTTCAAAATAAACTACGAAATAAAATGAATAAAAGTCTTCTGATTTCCACATTTGCTGCGGCATTGGGTGGGTTGCTATTTGGATACGATACTGTGATTATTAATGGGGCAATGGTCGATCTGGTTAATTATTTTGAACTCAGCCCCTCCTTGCAGGGATGGACCGTTAGTTCGGCTTTAATTGGCTGCATTTTGGGAACCATCTTGATTGGCAAACCAGGCGATATTTTTGGAGCTAAACGCTTGTTGCAAATCATGGCCGTTTTGTTTTTTATTTCATCTGCCGGATGTGGTCTCGCGTCCAGTATCAGTATGTTTATCATCTCTCGTTTTATTGGGGGGCTGGCTATTGGAGCTTCGTCGGTTTTGTGCACCGTTTATATTTCAGAAATTGCACCTCCAAAGCACCGGGGCATGCTGGCCTCCACCTTTCAGCTAGCTATTGTCGTTGGAATTTTGCTCTCGCTCATCTCCAATTATATGTTGCTGAATATAGGAGAGAACAACTGGCGCTGGATGCTTTTTAGCGGTGCTTTTCCTGCAGTGGCATTTTTTATGATGCTTCTTTTTATCAAGAAGAGTCCTCGTTGGCTGGTGAAAAAAGGGCGCATTGGCGAAGCCCGGGCAATTATTGAAGAGCTTTCGATGCACGAAATTGATACCGAACAAACCATTCGCGAAATTAAGGAATCAATTCATAACGAAAATACAGGAAAGCGAATTCAGCTATTCAAAAAGCCTTATCGGAAAATTATTTTCATCGGAATTTTTGTTGGCATATTCAATCAACTTACAGGGATTGGTGTGGTATTTTACTATTCATCACAGATATTTCGGATTGCAGGTTTCTCTGCCGACAGTTCAATGGCACAAAGTGTTATTTTGGGGGCAACAAACCTAATCTTTACACTAATTGCCATGTTGGTGATTGATAAGGTAGGACGAAAAAAGCTTTTGCTTTTTGGTCAGATGGGAATGGTCGTTGTGCTTGGCTTGTTTGGCTACGGACTGCTTTCAGGCAATATTTCCGGATATTGGTTAGTGGCTTTATTGGTTGGTTATATTGCATTCTTTGCTGCCTCGCAGGGAGTGGTCGTTTGGGTGTTGCTTTCCGAAATGTTCCCGAACATTATACGTGCAAGGGGAGCATCTATGGGGTCATTTGCTAACTGGATGGTTAGTGCTACTCTTAATTTCTTGTTTCCTGTGGTTATCGGATTATTCGGTTCCACACTGGCTGCCCAGCAGCTGGGCATGAGCTATGCCTTTATCTTTTTAGCAGTAGTTTCCCTGATCGGATTTTTCTATCTGAAAAGAAACCTGATTGAAACCAAAGGGAAAACGCTTGAGCAAATTGAAAAAGAAGTACTTTGCTGATAATTCAAAACTTGAATCTTTTATCCTTCAAAAAAATAAACGATGGAAAGACGAAATTTTATAAAATTAACCGGAACTTTTGCTACACTTATGATTGGCTCCGATCTGCTAACAGCTTGCAAAAGTTTAGATAACAGTAATCTCGAAGAAGAACTAAAGATCAAAGCATTTGCAGCTTTCGATCGTTTTTCTGAAATATGGAACTTCAACGATTTTTGGAAACGGGGAAATACCTTCGATGCCTGCCTCTCCTTTGTTGATGCTGTGCTGCAACGTTGGCCTGAAGCACCAAAATCTCAAGAAATGCAACTGAAGGTAAAAGAAATGCTGGAAGAGAATCTGACCTTTTTTAACCGTTTTGATCCGGGTGACTTGTGGGCCGACGATTTTGGCTGGTGGGGACTAATGGGGCTGAATGCTCGTAAACACCTTCAGAAAATGGGTGAGTTAGAACTTGCAGAGAAATACCTGAAACTTTCAACTGATTTGTGTTGGGAATATAAAAAAAAGAATGCCTATGATCATACAACAACCGCTTTGCCTGTTCCTCATGGATGCCGTAATGGCGATGCCAAAGGGGTGAGCAAAGGGGTGAAAAATACAGTAACCAATGTGTTGTTGTTCTTGCTCTCATCGCGCATTTATCGTTTAAGCCTGACTGAAGATATCAGTGACAACGAAAAATACCTCGATATGGCTTACCGTCAATGGTTGTGGTTCGATGAATGGTTTAAACTGGAAGAATATCAGTATCTGAAAAAGCTTAGCAGCGAAGGAGCGTTGGTGCAAGAGCGCCCGATGGCTGAATTTGAGGGGTCGGATTATATGGAAAAAATTCACCCGCCTTGGGCTAAAGGCTGGGTTTGGACTGGTGATCAGGGGATGTTGATTGGTGCACTGACCGACATGCTGGCGGTACGAAAAGAGCTGTCAGCATGGATTGCCGCAAATAATATCGATGCAACTTTTGACGTACTCACATATGAAAAAAATATTCGCGCGCTTATCCAGTTGCTTGGAGAAGGAATTAATACAGCTCTGGTTAGCAAGAAAGATGGAATTATCCGTGAAGCCCCATGTTTATCAAGTTTTGGTCCAGCTCACGGAAACGATTATTTGGCCGGACGAGGCATTATGATGCGCTACATCGGATCACCGGAAGAAAGAGCTTTGCTTGGTGTTGATCTTTCCGAAAATATTCTGGCAACGACTGAGGCCATCTGGCAAACCCGCGATGAGTCTAACAATCAATTTCAACCAGAGTTTACAAATGCTGAAAATGATCGGATATACATTGAACAATTCCGTGAACAATGGGGACTGGCAGACGATGTTATTGAGTGGGATTTGAAGAAGATGAAAGAACAAAACAAATTCGGAGTTTGCCAATCAATAGGAATGGATGCTCTGGGAGCAGCTATTAAGTTGCTATGAGAAATATAATTTAATAATTTTTACGAATGAACGGATATGAACGAATACAGGCAGCTCTAAAGGGAGAAAAGCCGGATAAAACACCGGTAATGCTGCATAATTTTATGATGGCGGCTGAAGAGGCCGGAGTGAGCATGGCAACTTATCGGGAAAATCCCAAAGTTGTATCTGACACTTTTATTAAATCGGTTGAAAAATATCAATTTGATGGAGTTTTGGTTGATTTGGATACCGTTACGTTAGCTGGAGCAGTGGGTGTGCCGATTGACTTTCCGGAGCACGAACCAGCAAGGTCTGCCATTGGAAACCTGAATGATTTAAGCGAAGTGAAATCGTTGAAAAAGGTCAATATTGAAAATTATCGCTATGTGCAAAACTGGCTCGAAGCGGTAAGTTTGATCAAGCAACATTTCGGTAATGAGATATTCGTGCGCGGCAATTGCGATCAAGCTCCTTTTTCACTCGCTAGCATGATGCGTGGTAGCCAGAATTGGATGCTGGACATGCTGATGGAAGAATCCGAAATGATTCAGGAACTACTGGAATATTGCTCCGACATTAGTTGTCAGTTTATTCGCCTGATGGCTCAAACAGGCTGCGACATGGTATCGAATGGTGATAGTCCTGCCGGTCCGGAAATGATTTCCCCTGAGATGTATGAAATGTTTGCCATGCCTTTTGAAAAACGGGTGGTAGATGTTGCTCACGAATGCAAGTTGCCTTACACTCTGCACATTTGTGGAGATACCGAGCCGATTATTGAAGCCATGTTTAAAACTGGTGCCGATGCATTCGAGCTTGACTACAAAACCAATGTGAATAAGGCATTTGAAGTATTTCATGACGATGCTTGTTTCATTGGAAATATCGATCCAAGTTCGGTGCTGGCAATGGGAAGCCCTGAATTGGTTGAAAAGAAAACCATCGAATTGATGAATATCTTCTCGAAAACCAATCGGTTTATTCTGAATGCAGGTTGTGCGATCCCTTCGAATACCCCAGAAGAAAACTTAAGAAGAATGATTCAAACAGCAAGAGAATATTGCTTTTGATAATATAGTTTTATTGGAGGTTTATTATGAAGTTGTTTAAATACAAAATGGAATTTCAAATGTTGATATTTGTATTCATCTTATTATTGACATAATAAATGTTTTCTCTGGATTTTCGAGGGAAGGATATATATTAATGTAGTTTTTCAGTTGCTGTCTGATGATGATGGATACCATTTTATAAAAAGCTTAATTTTAGCTTCAGTTTGCTCTTTCTCAAAGTAATCAGCATGTTGGGCTGCAAGTTCTTCTTAATCTGTTTGAAATACTATTTGAAATTCTCGAAATAGATGGGACTTACTTTTGAAAATAAAAAATAAGAATATTGTGAATCATTAAATTGAAAAGGAACAATTAAAAATATTCCGGGTTGCCGGACAACAATGATTTTTAGCAAAGTAAGATTTTACATCTTTTTCAAAGATCGTACTTTTTTTGAGTTGTTTAATGTTACGACTATTGTAAATAAAAACTAAATCTGAATATTATGAGTGACATATTATCTAAATTATCCGACTGCATTGAATTCGGAAAAATAAACCTTGCATCCCCATTTCCTCCTCAAATGAAAGAACAGGAAGGTGCCGATGAGCTGACTGCAAAAGCCCTTGCGCAAGGAATAAACCCTCAAAATGTTTTGACTCAGGGACTGATGCCCGGGATGGAAAGAGTAGGAGTTAAATTCCGCGAAAATAAAGTTTTTGTACCTCAGGTTTTGATGTCGGCCAAAGCGATGGGGACGGCCATGCTCCATTTAAAGCCTCACTTTCTGTCAGGGGCTGCCAAACAAAAAGGAACATTCATTATTGGAACTGTTTTGGGCGATTTGCATGATATCGGAAAGAATTTGGTAGCTATGATGGTTGAAGGAAGCGGCTACAAGGTAATAGATCTGGGAACCGATGTCGATGCAGCTAAATTTATTGCAGCCTTACGTGAGAATCCGGGGGCAGTGGTTGGATTGTCAGCTTTGCTAACTACGACGATGGTCAATATGGAGAAAATAACCCAAGAGATAAAACAGGCGCTTCCCGATACGTTAGTTACCATTGGTGGTGCCCCCGTGAACAACGATTTTTGCAATAAAATTGGAGCAGATAATTATTCGGCAGATCCACAGGGAGTTGTTGAGTTTTTGAATACTAAAGTTGCCTAAGTTATGAATGGATTGGAGCGTATTGAAAAAGTTTTCCGAATGGAAGAAGTCGACCGGATCCCTTGGGTTCCCTTTGTTGGCGTGCATGGTGGAAAACTGGTTGGTGTTGATGCCGAAGAATATCTCAAATCGGCTGACCGGGTGGTTGACGGAATTAGTAAGGCCGTTGAATTGTATCAGCCGGATGGTATTCCGGTGGTATTCGACCTGCAGATTGAAGCTGAGATATTGGGATGCAAGTTGGTTTGGAGTAAAGAGAATCCGCCTGCAGTGGTGTCGCATCCTTTAGCCGATGGCGTTGAGCTGAGTTCATTGAGTCTTCCTGAAAAATCGGATGGACGTTTCCCGATTGTGTTGGAAGCTACACGTGAACTTCGGGAAAAATACCCTGACGTCGCACTGTATGGATTAATCACCGGGCCATTCACCTTAGCCTTACATCTTTTAGGCACTGAAATCTTCATGAAATTATTTGAAGATCCGGATTACGTGAATGAATTGATGGATTTTTGTACTCAGGTGGGAATTAAACACTCGGAGATGCTATTGGATGCTGGCTGCGATGTTATCGCCGTGGTGGATCCGATGACCAGTCAGATTGATCCCATGTCGTTTGAAACTTTTGTTAGCCCTTATGTAAGTCAGATATTTGATTTTGTTCGGGCAAAGAAAAAATACAGTTCGTTTTTTGTATGCGGACATGCACAGCAAAATATTGAAGTGATGTTTGACTGTCGTCCAGATAATATTTCAATAGACGAGAACATTCCACTGGATTATGTCAAAGAAATTGCACTAAAGAAAGGGATTAGCTTTGGTGGAAACCTGAAGTTGACCAGTGTGTTGCTTTTGGGTAATGAATTGGATTCGAAAAAAGAAGCGGTGGATTGTCTGGACTTGGGAGGAACAAAAGGTTTTATCTTGGCGCCAGGTTGCGACCTGCCAATGGATACTCCCATTGCCAATTTGCAGGCAGTATCCGAGCAGGTTCATAATGAATATGCCCGGCAGGTAACCCGTGAGATGGAACATGTCTCATCGCTGGAGCCCCTTAACCTGGAAGGGCATTGGATTGAAGGAAAGGTAGTTGTTGATATTATCACGCTCGATTCAGCTTCCTGTGCTCCTTGCCAGTATATGGTTGAAGCTGTTAGGAAGGCGGCGAGCGAGTTTGCGGGGAATGTAGAAGTGAACGAGCATAAAATCAAGGATGTGGATGGTATCCGGATGATGATGGCTCTTGGTGTGCAGAATGTCCCAACAACCTGTATTAATGGGAAAGCTGAATTTATCAGCCAGATTCCTCGGAAATCGGAAATAGTGAAAGCCATAAAAAATGTCATGGGCTAATGAGCATTCCTTTGCATTTAATAACCGGCTTTTTAGGAAGTGGTAAAACATCATTCCTACATCATTATCTTAAAAATTCGGATTCAAAGAGTAATATCGCAATTATTCAGAATGAATTTTCTTCCATCAATATTGATGGAAGAAAATTTCAACAGGATGCAAGTTATCAGGTGTTGGAGATTAATAATGGTTCGGTTTTTTGTGTGTGTCTTCTGGGTTCGTTTATCAAGTCTTTGAATGAATTCGTCGAAAAATATCAACCCGATATGTTGATCATGGAAGCCTCTGGATTATCCGATCCGACAGGGGTAGGGCAGATTTTCCAATCGTCACAGTTGAAAGGGAAAATCTACCTGGAGCATGTGTGGTGTTTGGTTGATGCCTTAAACTTTAAGCGGATGCCATCGCTAAGGTTGCGAATGGAGCATCATTTGCGTTGCGCCGATACCATCATTATCAATAAAACGGATCTTGTTGGAAATGACACCGAAGAAATTGCAACTTGGATTAGACATGTCAATCCTTTTGCCCGCCAGTTGAAAGGAGAATATGGACGTGTGTCTACTTCTGGTTTCAAAAAGGCACTAAACCTGTTTCCTGATGATCAGAAAGGTGCCTTAGGAAGGCCTGATGTGGAGTCCGTTGTTATTCGAGGTCATCGAGGGATTCATCTTGAGCAGTTAAGCCGATTTATCGATCGAATAAAAAAGGATTGTATTCGCACTAAGGGTTTTCTGAAACTTAAAAATGGACAAGCTATCTTTGTACAGGGCGTTTTTTTAGAGTTTACTTTTCAGGAGGTGCCCTCATTTAAGGGGTCTGGAGAATTGGTGCTGATTGGAGCATTTAAGGGAAAGGAAAATCTTCAAATCATATACGATGAACATTGTTAAAACAGCAACTGAACTCAAATTTCATTTTATAGACCTCGTTATTGATCGAGATCAGATCATTAAGCTATTGGGCTATAGTTCGGATCGTTTGCCTGAGCCTTTTGGGAGTTACCTGGAGGAGGCCATACGGGATTGCAGCCATCTGAAAGATATTGGAGGCACTTACCAGATTATTGAGGAAGTTGAACTTGTGGGCCGGAGATCTTCAATTTTGGCTAACCACCTTGAGTTTAAAGTAGGAAGAACGATACGTAAAGAACTTGAAGGCGCAGAAAAACTGGCTTTTTTTGTTTGCACTGCCGGGGCTACACTGAGTAATAAAGCTGTTTCCATGCTCAAGGGAGAAGACCCTGTTTTGGGCTATGTTTATGATATTTTGGGAGGCGCCATTGCCGAAGCAGTGGGAGATAAGCTGCAGCAACTGATCAGGCAAAGGGTTAAAAAGGATGGTTGTAACATTACCAATCGCTACAGTCCCGGGTATTGCCACTGGGACGTGTCTGATCAGCACAAACTCTTTCGCTTGCTTGGAGGTAGTCCTAGCGGAGTAAGTTTGACACCTTCATCACTAATGAATCCAGTCAAATCAATTAGTGGAGTGATTGGCATTGGAAAGGATGTACACTTTCGGGAGTACCAATGTGACTTGTGCCAAATGAAGAATTGTTTTTACAAGAAGTAGTTGTCATGCCCATGGGTTGACGAACTTGAAGATTGAGGTATCAATATTTGTAGCATTGCGTATAGAATTGAATATTTATAGGGGTGAGTGATTTTTTTTTCGTTGGATTATTATTGGATTTAGTTAATGATTATGCTTCCTGTTATAGTCTCCTAAATAGATAAAAGCATGAATGTCTGATTTTTCCTTGAATTTTGCACATTGAGCATATGAATATTGAAGATAAGATATTGATAAATGAAATAAGGAAAGGGAACAGAGATGTATTTGAGCTTCTTTTCTTGCAATATTATCCTGTTTTGGTAAAATTTTCTGAAGGGTACCTTCAAAATCTTCATGCAAGTGAAGATCTTGTTCAATCTTTTTTTGTGATGTTTTGGACTAGTTCAGAGAATATTGATATCAAAATATCTCTCAAGGCTTATTTTTTTAAGTCCATTAAGAATTTGTGTCTGAATGAGATACGAGACAGAGGGGTTAGGGATAGGCATGAGGTTCTGTACATCGAATCTTTGATAAATTCTGAGGCTGGATCTGATTGCATTGATTCTGATATTTTTGATTTAATCAGGGAAGTTGTTAATGTCCTTCCACCTCAGATGGCTGAAATTTTCTGTGAGAAATATTATGGGGGGAAGAAGATAAAAGAAATTGCAGCGGATTTAAATATTACTGATGGTGCCGTAAAAACCCAATTATTCAGGGCAAGAACGATCCTTAAGGAGAAGCTCCTTAAATCGACAAGTATTAAATTCTTTTTATGATTTTGTAATTTCTTGTCAACCTTTTATAATGGGTCGTGTCCTGATAATATAAATTGACATTACTGGGATGAAAGACCTTTTTGATATTGGCATTGTCTGGAATAAAGTGCATCAAGTTATATCTGCTAAGCAAGATGAGCAATTAGATGCTTGGATAAATAAAAGTTCAAGAAATAAAGATTACTATCACAAACTTTTTTATTTTTTTAAATCGGGGTCGACATATAATGATGATGAGATTAATGTCGAAAAAGCCAAGAAAAAGGTTGCCTATAGAATATTTGTGGTCCCTAAAATACTTCGTGTTGGTCGGGTTGCAGCCTTTTTTATTGGAATTGTTGCTGCTGGGTTTCTTCTTTCGAAAGTTGTGCAATTTGAGTCTGTCGCCAAAAAGAATGTTCGGATTGGCCCCGGAAAGACTAAAGCAACTTTGATTTTGTCAGATGGTTCAAAACACAATCTTGGTGAATCCTATAATGTCGAGTTAAAGGAGAATGGGACCATTATTTCCAATTCTGGATCGGAATTAAGCTATGAAAAAGAAAAATCTACAACTTCTTATCAGTCGAAATCTCGGAAAATAAAGTATAATACTTTAAATATTCCGAGAGGAGGTGAGTTTTTTCTCTCTCTCTCGGACGGGACCAAGGTTTGGTTGAATTCAGAAACAATTTTGACCTATCCTTTGCAGTTTGGCGAACATGAGCGTGTGGTTGAGTTAATTGGCGAAGCCTATTTTGAGGTAAAGCATAACTCTGAAAAACCATTTAGAGTTAAAATTAATGGTCAGATCATAGAGGTTCTGGGAACTTCATTTAATATTAGTTCTTATCCAGATGAAAGTGAATCGAAAACTACTCTGGTTAATGGCTCGGTAAGAATAAGAATTAATGAATCAGATGAGAATGTAGCTCTGGAGCCGGGATATCAGTGTGTTGTGAATAGGTTTGGTCATAACTATTCGATTGAAGAAGTGAGTTTGAGGAAAGTAACAGCCTGGAAAGATGGGAATTATATATTTGAGGAGGAAACGCTTGAAACAATGATCTCAGTTTTGTCGAGGTGGTATGATTTTACATATTTATTTAAAACAAACGAAGCTAGAAATCTTAAGTTTAGTGGCAAACTTAAGCGTACAGATAAATTTGAAGATATATTAACCATAATTGAAAGGACTAATGAAGTAAAAATTAAAGTAGATGAAAAAAATGTAATTATTTATTAAAAAAGCGATAGGTACCGCTAATACCTACCGCTTGGCTTGTTTAAAAGCAAGTTTTAACTAACTGTTTAAAAACTCAAATCAAAACTATGAAAAAAAACTGGAATGTTTTGCCTTACAGGCAATGCAAGGTCATGTTACTGCGTATGAAATTTCTATTCTTATTCCTTTTTGTGTTTGTAATTCAGTCGAATGCAAGTATCTATTCTCAAAATACGAAACTTTCATTGAAGATAGAAAACACAAGAATCGAAGATGTGTTTAAGCTTTTCGAGGAGCAAAGTGATTTCTCATTTATTTACAGATCGGATTTATTTGTGAATGAAAGAAAGATTGATGTTAATGTAACCAACATTAGGATTGAGGAATTTCTAGAAGAGTATATTATATTGGCCGGCTATAGTTATGAGGTCATAAATCAGACCGTGGTTCTTAGAGAAAGAAAAAATCCAGAACCAATGCAATCGGTCACAGAAGAAACTCAGGAAAAGAAAGTAATTGGAAAGGTTTTGGATGAAACCGGAGCTCCATTGCCGGGTGTAACAGTGGTTGTGATGGGGGAAACTCGAGGAGTAATCACAGATGTCAATGGGAAATTTGAGATTTCTGTTTTACCAACAGATAAGCTTCGGTTTTCTTTTATCGGGATGGAAGATCAAACAATCTCAGTATTGGATAGCAAGGAGATCAACCTTATTATGCATTCTAAAACTGATGAATTGGATGAGGTAACTGTTGTCGCTTTTGGAAAACAAAAAAAGGAAAGTGTATTGTCTTCAATTTCAACAGTAGATGTTTCTGAGCTAAAAGTCCCGTCGAGTAACTTGACAACCGCAATGGCGGGTAAGATCTCCGGTATTATTTCTTATCAACGTAGCGGAGAGCCGGGGCAGGATAATGCAGAGTTCTTTGTTCGTGGGGTAACAACTTTTGGTTACGCAAAATCACCTCTTATTCTGATTGATGGGGTTGAAATGTCATCGAATGATTTAGCCCGTATGCAGCCGGATGATATTGCTAGTTTTTCAATTATGAAAGATGCGACTGCAACAGCGCTTTATGGAGCAAGGGGGGCAAATGGAGTTATATACGTAACGACCAAAGAAGGCAAGGAGGGTAAAGCAAAAGTCTCTTTAAGATTTGAGCGATCAGTATCTTCTCCTGTTCAGGAGGTAGAGCTTGCTGACCCAATAACATATATGAAGCTACATAATGAAGCTGTCAGGACAAGAGATCCTTTAGGTTTTCTTCCGTACCCTGAAAAAAAGGTTAATAATACAATCGCAGGTACAAATCCGAACGTGTATCCAGTAACGGACTGGTACAGAGTCTTGTTTAAAGAGAATACAGTTAACTCACGATTAAACTTCAATGTTAGTGGAGGAGGTAAGGTTGCTCGTTACTACGTTGCAGGGACATATGCTCAAGATAATGGCATGCTGAATGTTGATAAGCGAAATAACTTTAACAGTAATATCAATCTTCAAAAAATTCAATTGCGCTCTAATATTAATATAAATATTACAAAAAGCACTGAGACAGCAATTCGGTTTAATTCTTCTTTTGATGACTACACTGGTCCTATTGATGGCGGTAGCGGACTATATAATAAGGTGATGAGAAGCAATCCAGTACTGTTCCCTGCTTTTTATGAGCCCGACGAGGCAAACAGTTATTCGAACCATATACTGTTTGGTAATTACGGATCTGGGAATTATATCAACCCATATGCAGATATGGTAAAGGGGTATAAAGAATATAGTAGAGCCAATATTATTGCACAAATAGAGGTTAAGCAGAATTTATCAGGAATAACAGAAGGATTATCCGCAAGAGCAATGGGGAATACTGCCAGATACTCATTTTTTGATGTATCAAGATTTTATAATCCATACTATTACCAGATAAGAAGTTATGACAAAACAAAAAACAAGTACGCATTAGATCCAATAAATCCTGAAACTGGAACTGAATACCTCGGTTATAACGAAGGGGAAAAGAATGTAACTTCAGTATTTTATGGAGAGGCAGCTCTTATATACGATCGAATATTTGGAGAAAAACATAATATCAACGGGCTGGTCGTAGGTACGATGAGGCAAAGCCTTCAGGCTAATGCAGGAGGATTGCAGCAGTCTCTTCCATACAGAAACATGGGAGTATCTGGACGTTTTACTTATTCTTTTGATAGACGCTATTTTGGAGAATTTAACTTTGGATATAATGGATCAGAGCGTTTTTCTGAAGAACAACGTTTTGGTTTCTTTCCATCAGCAGGAATTGCATGGATTATTTCCAATGAACCCATGTGGCAGGACTTGAAAAAAGTTGTCTCCAACCTGAAACTCAAAGGAACATATGGGCTTGTTGGTAATGATGCTATTGGCGACGCTTCTGATAGATTCTTTTACCTGTCGCAGGTTAATATGAATTCAGGAGGAGCATCATTTGGAGAGCGTTTTGCTTATAGTAAAACGGGAGTATCAATAAATAGATACAAGAATAATGATATCACTTGGGAGACTGCCCGGAAACTAAATATCGGCGTTGAGATTGGGCTATTTGAAAAAATTAATTTACTGGTTGATGTCTTTAGGGAAGACCGAAGTAACATTCTAATGGATAGAAGTTATATCCCTGTCGAAATGGGACTTGAAGCAAAGGTAAGAGCCAATGTAGGAGAAGCTTATAGTGAGGGAATTGATATGTCTTTCGATTATCAGAATTACTTTAATGACCACACATGGTTATCAGTTAGAGGAAATTTTGTCTATGCCAGTGGAAAATTTAAATTTTACGAAGAGCCTGACTATAGTAAAACGCCATGGTTGTCAAGAGTTGACCAGCCATTGGGGCAAAGATGGGGATATATAGCAGAGAGGCTATTTATTGATGATAATGAAGTGGCAAACTCTCCAAAACAATTTGGCGAGTATGCAGCCGGAGATATTAAGTATAAAGATATTAATGGCGATGATGTTATTGACTTTAAAGATCAGGTTCCATTAGGATACCCTAATGTTCCTGAAATTATTTATGGATTTGGATTTTCTTCAGGATGGAAAAATCTTGATATCTCTTGTTTTTTACAGGGATCAGCCAGATCTTCCTTCTGGATAGACCCACGGGCAACTGCTCCATTTGTAGATGTTGACGGCAATGGCTCCATTGCCAGTAATAATGCCCTGTTGTCGGTATATGCAAATAACGTATGGACTGAAGAAAATCAAAATCCTTATGCATTATGGCCAAGATTGGCTAATCATATTGTTGAAAATAATACACAGGTAAGTACTTGGTATATGCAGAATGGTTCATTCCTACGCTTAAAATCAGTTGAAGCAGGTTACTCGTTACCTCAAAAATTATGCAACAAGATAGGCGCAGAACAGTTCAGGCTATATGTTAGTGGAACAAACCTTTATACTATTAGTAATTTTAAGCTTTGGGATCCGGAAATGGGGAGTAACGGACTTGGGTATCCTATCCAGAAAGTGTTTAACCTTGGCTTGCAACTATCATTCTAAACACAAAAAAATAACAATTATGGCAAAAAAAACACTTTACATAATAGCAATAACTATTATTGGTGCGTTATATCAATCCTGCAATTATTTAGATATTGTCCCAGATAATGTCGCAACGATTGAAAATGCATTTACGAATAGGGCAAATGCAGAAAAGTATCTCTTTACATGCTATTCATATCTGCCTGCTTATGGAGATGTCTATGCAAATCCTGCGTTTATGGCAGGAGACGAATTTTGGACATACGAAGAAATATTTGCTCACCCGGAAATATCTGCTCCTGCTTCTTTTCGCATTGCTAGAGGAACGCAAAATTCAAACAATCCTTACGTAGATTATTACGAAGGTCGAAATGGCGGAAAAAATCTTTATAAAGGTATTCGCTGTTGTAATACATTTCTTGAAGAGATTGACCAAGTATATGATATGACAGACATGGAAAAAAGCAGATGGAAAGCAGAGGCTCGGTTTTTAAGGGCATATTATCATTTCTGGATGTTACGCATGTATGGTGCTATTGATATTGTTGATAATAATCTCCCTGTAAGTACTTCACCTGAAGATCTTGTCTATAAAAGAGAGCCTTTTGATAAATGCATTGATTTTATTGTACAGGAACTAGATGATATTTCTGAACTACTTCCTCTCTCAATACAAAACACGATTGAGGAGATGGGGCGCATAACTCAGCCAATTGTTCTTGCTGTTAAAGCTCGAGTACTTATTACCGCAGCCAGCCCTCAGTTTAATGGAAATTCTATGTATCAGAATTTTAAGAATAGAGATGGAGAAGCACTCTTTGGGGCATATGATGTAAATAAGTGGAAGGTAGCAGCACAGGCCTGTAAAGAAGCTATCGATATTGCATTGCAGGCGGGACATTCGTTTTATGAAAGAGACTATTCATTAGCTGCGCTTTCCGCCGAGACACAACTAAAAATGACAATTAGAGGTGCTGTATCGGACAATTGGAATAAAGGAATTATATGGGGAGCCTCCATAGGCAGAGCTTCTTCTATACAAAACTATTGCCAGGCTTATCTTGATCCGAAAACAAAAAAGGGGGGACATATTAATCTTTTTATGGCTCCCACCTTACGAATAGCAAAACAGTTCTACTCTCAAAATGGGGTTCCAATTGATGAAGATGTTGATTGGCAGGATGTGGATATAATGAAATTAAGAACAGCTTCCGAAGACGAGAAATATTATATCAAAGAAGGAGAGAGTACCATACAGCTCCATTTCGACAGAGAACCTCGTTTTTATGCTTCACTTGGTTTTAATCGTGGAATCTGGTTTGGACAAGGTCGAACAATTGAAGCTGATTCATGGGTTGTGCAAGGATATATGGGTGAAGTTTCAAGTTTCTACGGTGAAAGATCATCTAAAACTGGGTACTATGCAAAGAAATTAGTCCATCCCAACAATACAGCCGGTATTTCCAGCTACAGCAGGGAAGATTATGCCTTCCCAATTATTCGCTTATCTGACCTTTATCTATATTATGCAGAGGCGTTGAATGAATTCAGCGGTCCCTCGCCGGATGTATACGAAGCAATAGATGAAGTTAGAGAACATGTAGGATTGAATGGCATTGTTTTCAGTTGGTCTTCCAGCTCGATTAATCCGGATAAGCCATCAAATAAAGATGGACTCAGAGAAATTATTCACCAGGAGAGATTAAATGAACTGGCATTTGAAGGACAAAGATTTTGGGATCTTAATCGTTGGCTAAAACAAGACCTATATATGAATAAACCCATAAAAGGATGGAATGTAAATGGCACAGATGCCGCTGACTTTTATCAAGAGACTGTTTTGTTTACACCACACCATACACCTAAAGATTATCTTTGGCCAATTAGAGAGTATATTCTTACGATTAATGAAAATATGGTCCAAACTATTGGCTGGTAATTGTTGTGTTCGTTATCCTCAATGCAAATAATAAACAAATAATCTTTTTGAAATGAATTTTTTATATAAATATATTCTGTGTGTAATACTAATTGCACAATCATTATTCTCTTGTCAAGAGAAGGTGTTAGGACCTATGGAATCAGATGGAGTTGCACCTGGAAAGGTAACAATAACTAATGTCGAAAATATTCCCGGTGGTGCTATTTTAAAGTTTGATCTCCCTGCTGATGAAGACTTGCTTGGAGTTGAGTTAGTTTATACTCTATCTAATGGAGATATTAAAGTAAAGAGAATCTCTAATTTTTCGAATTCAGTAAAAATTGAAGGCTTTGGTGATGCCAAAGAATATATTATTGACGTATATTCTATTGACAGGGGAGAAAATCGATCAGAAGCCGTTAAGGTTACAATTTCTCCTGTAAAGCCTCCCGTAAAACTCATAGAAGAGAGTATTAAGATGTTTGCTGACTTCGGGGGGGTTAAGTATATATGGTCGAATCCAACCGAATCCCCCGTTGCTTTACTTCTTATCGCTGAAGATTCAACTAAAACCACTTGGCAGGTATTGGATGCAGTATATACTTCGACGAAAGCAGGAGAATACTCCCTTCGAGGTCAAGATACTATAACTAGGCGTTTTGGTATTGTTGTTCGAGATCGGTGGGAAAATTATTCGGATACAATTACTCAGGAATTTAAACCGCTTTATGAAGAGCTAATTGAAAGTGACAAATTCCAGCAGATTCAATTACCCGGAGACACATGGCAAAATGATTTTGCGAATATGTGGAATTCGAATGTTGGAAGTATTTCAATTGGTGCTACTGATGGCTTGCCGATGTCATATACAATTGATCTGGGGCAAATAGTAAAGCTGAGCCGCTTTAAACTTTGGCACTATAACTGGGGAGTTCCGTACAACTATTTCTTGTACTACAATTTTAACTATAAAAATTTCAATATATATGGGTCAAATGATCCAAATTCTGATGGATCGTGGGATAGCTGGACGCTTTTAAAAGAGTGTGAAACCCATAAACCATCTGGTTTGCCGGCTGGGCGATCTGACGATTCGAGATATGTTACTCAGGAGGATATTGATTTTGCTAATTCGGGCTTTGAATTTGAAATGCCAATTGATGCTGAGCCATATAGATACTTAAGAATTGAGTTGATTAGTCCCTGGCTAATTGGGAATAAAAATGGAGCTGTTGGTTATTCCGAAATATATGGACAAAAAGTTAAATAGAATAATTTAGAAGATATGATAGTAAAAATTAGATACATTGTAATCCTTCTTATTGGGCTTACAATTTCATCCTGTAATTATATTGATAATATTTTCAGTGATATGGATGATACTCATAAAGAATACATAGAAGAAAGAGAGACCATATATCTTTCCAAACCAGTAGATGTAAAAAGTTATGCAGGAGAAGGCCGATTAAAATTATCCTGGACGATAATAAACGGGTATCGAGAAAAATCAATTATTGGCTATTACAACAATGGAGCTGATTCATTTCAGGTTGCTACACCCACACTATCAGACACTACAAAAATGGAATATATTTTGGACGGGCTTGATGAAGGTGACTACGCTTTTAATTTGTATTGCAAAGATGAAAAAGCTAACAGATCAATAAAGAGTATTGTATATGGCGCTGTTTTTGGCAATCGCTATAGATTACAAATACAGCCAAGAGCAATTAAAAATACTTCTTTAGATATTAATTCTTCACTCCATATAGAGTGGTTAAGTTATGGCTCTGGTGCAATTCTTTCCGAAATTAGATATTTTAATAGATTAGGAGAGAATCTTACTATAAATGTTCCTATTACAGAAAATAGAACATCTATAGTTGAAATTGATTCTGATAAAGAGATTATGACCAGAACTGCATTTTTACCACAACCAGCGGCAATAGATACGTTCTATACTGAGTGGACAACAGTGGACTTGACTGCAAGTCGCTCAAGGTAAGGGAACTACCTGTCTGTTAGGCTTGTTTGTCTTTACAAAATTATGACACAGCCTCTGAAGACTAGCTGATGAAATAAGAGGGTTTAGCTATTTATAACTAAGCCCTCTTATCAAATAACATAAGAACGTTCAGAATTATTCTCTAGTTCTGAATTGGGATGGATAAAGTGTGGAAGCAAATGGGCTATACAAATAAAGAATTAGAAGAGTATTTTACCGGACCTGCCTATTTCCCCTGGTTCCGCATGGGAAACATTTATAAACACAGCGGACCAGTTCCCAAAAATTTCTTTCCTAAAACAGTTGAATTGCAGAAAAAAATAATAGCAAAAATGCATGCATTGGGAATAAATCCGGTTGCTCCTTCTTTCGCAGGGTTTGTTCCACCTGGTTTCAAATCTAAGTTCCCTGATGCCAGTATAAGAAAAATTGATGTTTGGGCTAAGTTTAAAGCTCCTTATACAAGTCAGATCCTTCACCCACTATCCCCATATTTTCAGAAAATTGGGAATGCTTTCATCAAAGAATGGACTAAGCAATATGGAAAGGCCTCGTTTTTTCTTGCGGATGCTTTTAATGAAATGTTGCCTCCGGTAACCGGAGAAACGGAAGAAGCTAAATTGGAAGAACTTGCCCTATACGGAAAAACAATTTATGAGTCAATTACAACGGCAGAACCTGAAGGCACCTGGTTAATGATGGGGTGGATGTTTTTAATGGATAAAGATTTTTGGACAGAAGACAGGATGGAAGCTTTTTTTATCCGTATTCCTAACGATAAAATGATGGTATTGGATTTGTTTGCCGAATCACAGCCACAATTTTCCAGAACAAATAATTTTTATGGTAAGTCATGGATGTATAGCGTTATTCCTAATTGGGGAGGGAATTCTCAATTAGGGGGATGGTTAACAAAGTATGGGAGTATAATTCCTGAAATAAAACAAAGGAATGACGTTGGCAAGCTGGTTGCTTTTGGATATTCCCCTGAGGGAACAGAAAATAACGAAGTCATTTATGAACTTGTTTCCGATGCCATGTGGAGTGAGCAGCCAATTAATTACTCAGAATGGCTCAAAGGATATTGCGCTGCCAGGTATGGTTTAGTTTCTGAAAGTTTGGAAAAAGCCTGGAACTTGCTCTGCGAGTCTGTTTACAATAGGGAAGCAAGCCATTTAAATCGTTATCAGGGGCGTCATGATAATAGTGGGTATATCGGAATACGAAAAAGCCCTGTCCAAAACGCAAAAGTTGATTCAGCCTTAATCCTGTTCAACGAAAATTATGAAGAACTGCATGAAAACGAACTATATAAAAATGATTTAATAGAATTAGAAGCTTATGTTAGGGGAGCAAAAGCTGACTCTATTCTGGCTCAGTTCAAGGAAAGAGTAGAGCAAAAACGATTTAAGGAGGCTGACCAAATTTGGTTCGAGTTTTCGAATGAAATGAAACTGCTCGATAGTCTTTTTGCCGGTCATTCTCTTTTTCGTTTAGAACGATGGATAAACCTTGCACGGTCTTGGGGCGAAAATAAGGAACAGTGCGATTACTTCGAAGCCGATGCTAAACGGTTAATCTCCTATTGGGGAAGTTATCTGTCTGAATATGCTGCTAAAACCTGGAGAGGGATGGTTGCCGATTACTATCTTCCTCGTTGGGAAGCTTGGTATATCGCACAAAAAAAGGAAGAAACATTCGATTCTAAAGCATGGGAAAGGGCTTGGGTGGATACGCCTTGGAACGACTGGAATCAGAAGACCGATATATTATATCCAGAGAATTTGCAAAATAAAAATAAATTGAAATGAGTTATGAGGAATGATATAAGCGATTTAGTCTATTGCCAGATAATATTAAAAGATGAAAACGGATAGCGAGTTTATCTTTCGACTTTGGCTTAAAATATGATTTTGCAAGAACAGTGAAAAAGAAACTAAATAATGAAATCAGAAAGACTAAAATCGCTGGATGCCCTTCGTGGTTTTGATATGCTTTGGATTATTGGAGGAGAATTTGTTATCAGAAACCTGGCCAAAGCAACCGATTGGAAAGTGTTTAATGTATTGGCTCAACAAACCTTCCATAAAAGCTGGGAAGGATTCCATTTTTATGATTTAATCATGCCATTATTCTTATTTATGGTTGGCATGTCAATTCCATTTTCTTTTAACAAGAGAATATCGATGGGAGAATCCCGGATAACCATTTACATTCATTCTTTTAAAAGGGCTATAATATTATTTATTCTCGGAATGGTCTGCCAATGTAACCTGTTGGCATTCGATCCGGATAACATGTTTCTTATCCATGATACCCTTCAAGCTATTGCAATCGGTTATTTTTTTAGTACACTAATTTATTCAAGACTAAAAATAAAAGCACAATTAATTTTCACCTTTGGATTGGTAGGAATTTATTGGGGCATTATGCAGTTTGTTCCGGTTCCTGGTTATGAAGCCGGTTTGTGTACACATGAAATAAATCCTGCAAAATATCTCGACAAACTGGTGCTTGGCAAATTTGATGATCCTACAGCAGATTACACATGGGTATTAAGTTCTCTGGGTTTTGTTGCCACTGTAATGACCGGTGTTTTTGCAAGCACAATTATTAGGGCAGAAAAAATTAAAATGCGTTTGGTTCATTCACAAAACTCAATGATTCATAAAACAGTAATACTTGCAATTCTTGGAGCTTGTATGGTTACCGCCGGGCAGGTTCTAAATATTTGGTACCCCATTATAAAACGCCTTTGGAGCGCCTCATTCATACTTCACTCATCCGGATTAAGCTTTCTGCTAATTTCGGTTTTTTATTACCTCATCGATGTAAAGGGATACCAGCGCTGGGCGTTCTGGCTAAGAGTTATTGGAATGAACAGCATTGCTGTTTATATGGCAAGTTATCTGCTACCTTTTCAGAAGATAGGACCAATATTTATTTTTGGACTGGAAAAATGGACAGGAAGTTTTTATCCTGTTTTAAGTTCAATAATTTCTCTTGCAGTTGTTTATTTTATTATGTACTGGATGTACAAGAAAAAAACTTTTGTAAAAGTGTGATAGTTACTGTTTATGTCAACTTATTTGTATGCAATTAAAACAAAAATATAAAATGAGAAATAATTATCTAATCATCCTCTTAATAATTTTGATGATTCCCTACTCAGGAAAGAGTCAGGAAGCAAAAAGCAAAAATGATTTAGCAATAGAAGAGGCTGTAAGTGGAGTCCTAGAACGAACGTTTGGCGACAAACTAAAAGGAATAAAACTGTATGAGATTCCAGAAAAAGATAACCGAGATGTTTTTGAAATTGAAGCTCAAAACGGTAAAGTTTCAATAAGTGGCTCAAGCCCGGTTGCGCTTAGTCGCGGTGTTTATCAGTATATTCGCGATAATAAACTTGGTATGGTTACCTGGAATGGAACACGTCTTGACACTCCAGAAGCCTGGCCGGAAGTGGATAAAACGAGTTTCTCTACTCCATATAAAAATCGTTACTATCTAAATGTTTGTGCATTTGGTTATTCAACTCCTTATTGGGATTGGAACCGATGGGAGAAAGAGATTGACTGGATGGCCCTGCATGGAATGAATTTCCCGTTGGCATTGGTGGCGAATGAAGCAATTGCAACCCGGGTTTGGAAAAAACTTGGACTGAAGAAGGAGCAAATCGATGCATTTTATACGGGGCCTTCATTGTTGCCATGGCAACGCATGGGAAATATAAACGGCCTTGATGGCGATGTACTGTCTGATGAGTGGCACGAAGATCAAATTGCACTTCAGCATAAAATACTAAGCCGAATGAAAGAACTCGGGATGAGTCCTATCGTTCCGGCTTTTGCTGGTTTTGTCCCGAAAGGAATTACCGAAGTTTATCCTGATAATAAATTACTAGAAGTAAGTTGGGGAGGACTTCCTCAGAAATATCATGGTTATCTTTTAAGCCCGGGAACCCCATTGTTTAACAAAATAGGAAAGCTTTTTATTGAAGAATGGGAAAAGGAATTTGGGAAATGTAAATATTTTCTTGCTGATAGTTTTAACGAATTAGATCTACCAAAAACAGATCAGCCGGTAACCGAACTTTTGTCAGACTATGGAAGTGCTATTTATGAATCGTTAAGAGCAGCTAACCCCGATGCAGTTTGGGTTGTGCAAGGTTGGATGTTTACTTACCAACGTAATATCTGGAATAAAGAAACTACCAATGCTCTTTTTAGCCGAATCCCGGACGACAAATTGGTAATTTTGGATTATGCTTACGAATACAACGGCATAGCCTATAAAAACGGGTATAATTACGATGTTTTCGAGGGCTACAACAATAAACCCTGGATTTATGGATTTATGCTGAACAGCGGAGGGAAAACCGGTCACACGGGTGTACACGATTATTATGCGACAAATCCAATTGAGATGTTAAATTCTCCTTACCGAAAAAATCTTTCTGGTTTTGGATTTGCTCCTGAAGGAATAGAAAATAACGATGTTACGTTCGAATTGGTTGCCGATATGGCTTGGCGAAAAGAAGAAATAGATCTTGATACCTGGTATATTGATTATTCAAAAGCACGTTATGGAGCTTGTCCTGAAGCAATGGCTGAAGCATGGCAATTGTTACGCAAAACAAGTTATGGTACGATGACCGACCATCCACGCTTTGGTTTTCAATCTCATGGATTGTGGTTTCAGGGAACAATAAATAAGGATCCACGTGTTTTAGAAGCCATTGAAAAATTTCTTTCGTGTGCCGACGAGTTAAAAGATTCAGAACTCTACAAGGCTGATGCAATGGAATTCGCAGCAACGGCACTTTGCCACAAAGCAGAAGATTGGTTTGGATATGCCTACAATGCGCACCAGTCATTTCAGCCCGAGATTCGTGACGAAGCGGGTGCATGGGCTTTACAATTACTTACCGATGCTGATAGATTGCTTGAAGATCATCCAACATTAAACCTTGAACGCTGGATTAACTTTGCACGCTCGCATAGCAATAATCCTGAGGTGCAGGACAAATACGAACTCGATGCGAGAAGGATTGTAACGGTTTGGGGTGCACCCAAAATAAAATCGGGGGTAAACGATTATGCAGCCCGTATGTGGGGTGGTTTAATTCGCGATTACTACCGCGATAGAATGGCGCTAAATTTAAAATGTTTAAGAGAGAACAAACCCTTTGATAAACGGGCATTTGAAGATGCTTGGGTGTTAAAAAAAGGAGTTAGCGAAATCGAACCTTTTTCAAATCCGCTTGAGGCAGCACAAGAACTGGTAAAAAATGCGATTAATAAACCCATACCTGTAATACCAGAAATTAGTGACCGAATTATTGGCGACTGGACCTCTAGTGAATTGTCAGAAAATTGGATTACAAAAGAATGGGCTATAAAAAGAGAATATATTTCACAAATAAAAGGTGTTAAATTCGAATATATCAAGGGGAGTCAAACCAGTAGAATTCAAATTGTGGAATTGGTTGCCGATGGAAAAGTTATTGCAAGTGACAACCATATCGAGTCAGTTGGACATAATTTGTCACCACAATATGTGCTGGATGTTCCCAATGACACAAAAGCAAATAACGGTCTTGTTTTACGGGTTTCCCTTTCAGCTGCAGAGGATGGGGGGAAAGTCAGTGGTAGGGTTATTTTGATATTAGATAGTGATGAGTAGATCCTATTTGAAAGTGCAATATTTGACAAAATGGGAAGTAAAGTTCATTCCATGAAATGAGCGGAAAGTTAGGTTGATTTTTTTAATCTTAGAGTAATAATTGAATACGACTAAAGATTAAGCATCGGTTAATAGTTGTTTGACTTATGAATTGTACTGAACAGATAAGTAGGCTACTAGAGTAGTATTCCTATGAATTAAATAAGGAATGTGAAATATTTATTGCTTATATTTTCACTTTTGAAGAAAATCCCGAGAGGAAGCTTTTGCTCTCGGGATTTAATTTTGACAAATTAATTATATTGCGATAGAAATAGCTTATCAAAGTAGCATCCTGAAAATCTGAAATTTAATTTGTTAATGGGTTGGTTTTGGGAAGATCCAGAATATTAACACAATTAAATTTTATACTATGGAGATGTATTGGGATATCATCTTTGAACTGAAAATGGAGTTGTCAAAGATAGAGGCCGTCTCAACTAATGTTATTGATCAGGTGGAGTATGCCATTGGACATTGCAAGATTGCTTTGGAGAAATTGCGCAAATTGGTTGTGGTAAAGGGATTCCCCGATCGCGAATCGGAGATTCTGTTTTTCAAGGAAATCAAGCCTGCGGCCTATGGACGGTTACTGTATTATCAATTGGTTTTCGAGATTGAAAGTAAACGCAGAAACGCCGATGTCATGTTAACCAAACGGTACCTTCAGAACTGCCTTTACAAAATCAATGAGTTCATGGAGAAGCGTCATCTGAAAGTACAGTATTACCGTTGTGGCTATAAGCATTTGGATGAGCAGTATTTTCTACGATCAAACGCTGAAATTCCCCTGGAGTTGAGAGACAGCAGAGAGCTATTGGATGAAGCTTTTTTTACCTGGCACGACCATACCTTTTCGGTGATTATGGCCAACGAAATGCTGCTGGATTACCTCAGTAAAGAAATCGAGAAACTCGAAAACCCTGGCAATAACAAAGTCAATGGGGCCAATTCAAGCTACCTATGGTGTGGTAAAAAGATTGACTTGGCAGAGTTGATCTATGCCTTGCATTATGCGAAAATGGTCAATGGAGGAAAAACAACGATTCGGGAACTTGCGGAAATGTTCGGACAGTTATTTGGGGTGGAGCTGAGTAAGGATATTTACCGTTTCCATGCTGAAATCCAGCAACGAAAAATTGATCGTACCAAGTTTTTGGATTTTTTACGCTCGGTGCTTCAGCAACGCCTGGATGAGGATAACGAATAAATCAGAATATTAACGTTCAAAAAGCTAAATGCCATGTCAATCGAAACACCAAAAGTTCGTAAAAATGTTGATTTGATTAATGCCTTTTCTGGCTGCCCCATGGGCAAACCCTTGGAAGATTGTCCTTTTCGCGCTTACTATGAGCTCAACAATGAACGGGAGCAGATTTTGCAAATTGAAAGCATTGAGCAGGAAGAACTGGATCGGATGAGGGAATTTCACCGGGAATGTGTACAGCACTATCGTGAAAGGAAAAGAAAAGGAATGGCTGTGTCTTCGTGATATATTTTAGTTTCGGACTATTTCCCGATTCACCTGAAAACCACACATGTCTTGATTCTACTTTACGATAAAAAACACCTCACCTGACAAGCCATTGATAACAAATTAATGCTGAAGGCTGCAATTTTGAATGAAATCAAAATGATCGTTTCGATTTAGCGAGTGTAAAACCCAACTTATTTGGGCCTTACCAAGCGAGAGAAACGACTGATAATAATGAATCATTCAAAAGTAAACGTTATGCCATCAGAAATTTTAACCACCGACGATCTTCTTGAGTTCAAAATCGAATTATTCGACGAGCTTAAAAAACTGTTCAAAGAAAACCAGGGGCTGCCTTCCAAGAAGTGGCTTCGTTCGGGCGAAGTCCGTAAGTTGTTGGGTATTTCCCCGGGAACCCTTCAAAATATGCGGGTAAACGGTACGCTTCCCTTTACCAAAATGGGAGGTGTTTTGTACTACGATGCTCAGGATATCTACAAGATTCTGGAAAAGAACAAAAGCCAGTCGCTCATTCGATTGGGGCAACGGTAATGAATTACCTCCGGCATCTAAACGGTTTCTTTGAGCGGCTGGCCGGGGATAAACGCCTGTCATCCTACCACATCAGCCTGTACCTGGCCTTGTTTTGGCAATGGAATGCCTGCCGGTTTCAAGACCAGTTTGTAATTTCACGGGCGGACATGATGGAGCAGGCCCGGATTGGTTCTGCCAATACCTATGCCCGCTGCATGAAAGAACTAACCGACTGGGGCTACATTCACTACAAATCATCCTCCAACCTGCACCGGGGCAGCGAAGTCCGTTGCATTCGGTTTGATCAGACAACTGACTCTCCTGCTGATGCTGATTTTGGTACCAGTATCAACGCCGGGACTGCAGAAGATACCGGAAAAGATACAACAGGAGATACCAGTTCTGCCACCAAGCTTAAAACTGATACGACAGGGAAGACAGCAGACGATACCAGTACCAATTCGAAGACTGCACGAAATGCATCAGTTAATACCGCAGGAAAGACTGGTATTATAGGCGATATCAAAAAAGATACTTCAGCCAATACTACAAATGTTAGTGGCAGGACTACCAGTCGCAAATTGGATACTGCAAAGGATACCTCCAATCCCCAGGATCATTTTACCGGTATACAAGCTGATACCGGAATTGATACAGCAAGTGATACACTTCTTATAAAGAATACAAACAAGAATAAACAAGAAGAGAATCAAAAGAGGGTCGAAAATCATAGAAGTGAAAATCGACTAGAAAAAGTGAACATGGAAAATTGGAGACCCGGGAAGAATCTGGAAACAGAAGAAGAGTCCGGAATTCCAGATTTTTCGGAAGTGTTACATTTCTTTGAGCAAAATCGATTCCCGCCAATTGAAGCCCAACAGTTTTATTCCCGTTACCTGTCCCTGGGATGGAAAACCGGAAATGCGCAACGAATTGTTTCCTGGCAAGCCCTTGCCCGGAAATGGATGTTAAACAGCCAAACACAAAAAAATCATGAAAGACCATTCAATCAAATCGGCGCAGGCCGCTTCAGCATCGCAACCGACAAGGATTATTCAGAGCCCTTATGAGCAAATTGCAGCGTTTAAAGGTGGGGTATTCCATTTCAATTTTCAGAAAAGTGTGCTCTGGATGGAAGAAAAAGGGAAAATGTTATTCGGGGATAATTTTGCCATTGCTCCCGCAGATCTGAACCTGATCTACAAACTGTTGATCTATGCCATTGGAGACAAGGAGAATGCAGAAAGACTGGGTCTCAACCTGAGGAAAGGCTTGTTGATTTCGGGACCAATTGGTTGCGGAAAGAGTTCGCTGGCCAGGCTGATCAGCTATTTTTGTCCGCGCGAAAAACAGTTTATGGTCAAGCCCACCCGGGAAATCAGCTTTGAGTTTGAAAAAAACGGGTATTCGGTGATCAATCATTACAGCAAGGGATCGTATTTTCGGATTGGTGGGGTGCCCGTGCCCCAGGTGTACTGTTTTGACGACCTGGGCCTGGAACAAACCCCCAAACACTTCGGAAACGAATGCAATGTGATGGCGGAAATCCTGCTGGCCCGCTACGACCTGTTTGTTGCCAAACGTATGCTGACTCATTTGACAACCAACCTTTCGGCCTCGGAACTGGAAGCGATTTACGGGAACCGGATTCGTTCCCGGATGCGCGAAATGTTTAACCTGGTCGCCTTTGATAAAGCAGCGAAAGACAAACGGGTATGATGCCCCTGCGGCCCGTTCACTTCGTTTGCTATGCACTTCGGGAACAAGCCTCGGGCTGCCAGTGAAAGCGGCCTGCCTGGGTTCAACAAGCAGCGTCAGGACAATGCCTGACGAACCGCTCTGTTCTCACACGCAGGCAACTTTCTGCTTTTAACAGGTTTTATCCCTTGATTTTTTAGAGTGTATGATCCTACTTTAAAGGTTTTCCCGTGCACCGGAACCATCGCTCAGGCTCGCTCAACCGCTTCCTTTATCCGCTCGCTGCCGCGCACGAAACCAGTCGCTGTTTCGCTCACCTTCACTCCGAAGCCGGTTTGCACCCCACGGCAAGAGTCGCCCCGTTTGTTTCGCTTCGCTCCACGCCCGGGCGACACTTGCCTTTAGCCTGCCCACTTCAATAATTTGTCCTTTGAAATTTCCAATCAGCCAAAACCAAAAGGAAAGCCAATTTAACCGGTCTCCCGAAGTCCTGCGCTAAGCAAACTGCAAGGCCAGAGCAAGTGGCCCACCTTGCCTTTATTGTTTTTCGAGCTGCTAAGGAGGCTTATTTTCGGTTAGGTGGTCCAGCCTTGCACTTTTGCCCCGACCGGCTGAGCAATGGGCTTTCTTTCTTTTTTTGCCTTTTTTCTTTCTTTGAGGTAATGGTTTGTGAGCATTTCAAAATCCAATAAAATACCCCATTAAAGAAGGGTTTATTCCCCCATAAGAACCTTGGGACGAGCAAATCCATTCAAAGAGCCTGAAAATAAAAGCGCTCCCTGTTTTTTGCTTAACCATATAAAACACCCCACCTGACAAAGACTGTACAAAAAGTCAGCGCCTGCTTTCCAACCTTTGTTGCGGTGA
>NZ_JBNGOT010000002.1:407428-467812 GCF_050589705.1 Sunxiuqinia rutila | reverse complement strand
AATTTGCTGAATTAATAAATAAACAAAAATTGGCAGCATAGCTTAACTCAATGTCCACTTTTTTGTTGCAAGTTCAAGGTAAATGACCTTACCAGAGAAGTAAATGAGGCTACCAGAGAGGTAAACGTGTTTACCAGAGGGGTAGATGACCCAACCGAAGAAGTTGACAAGCCAACCAACAAAGTTGATGAGCTAACCAAGGGGGTTTGATACTCGAACAATGAACCAGTGTTAATAACTGACGAATAGAAAAACGACTTAACAGAAATTTTATTCAGGAGATTTGGGTAGATTTAGGATGGAAATAAAACAAAATATTATACATATGACAGAGCCTACCAAACGATACCTTTTACATAGTCAAACAGATAAGGTATATTATACCAATGAAGATGCTGTCTTAAATGGAGTTTCACTAAAATCTAGCGATGAAGAGCAGAAGAAGTATGAACTTCATGAGTTAATTGAAATAGCTCAAAAAGAAGAACGCAAGATTTATGGGGAGCTTTTGAAAAATGCAGCATATAAAAATTTACTTGTTCTTTCTGGAGCGGGAATGTCAAAAGAGGGAACCAAAAAGAATGTTGAGACAGAGGAAGAGGAAGCAAAAGACAGGCAGGGATTATGGGATGCTGTAGAGATAGCAGTAGGGAAAGAAGTGTTTGGGGCATTTATTAAAAAACTATCCTTTAGTGAGGAACTCAAAGATATTGAAGAGTTATTATCAAAAGCCTATTTGTATTTAAAATTTGATTATAAAGCTAAAATCAAATATAGAACTGATGGACAAGAAGAAAAAGATGAGGAGATGGAGCTTAAGGCGCTTGTTTCCAAAATTGAAAAATGCATAAAAGAGGAATGTGACTTAGTTTTAAGCGGCAAGTATCATCAAAAGTTTTTAGATAAACTTTTGAATAGGAACCTTAAGTACCCAAGAGTGAAGTTTTTTACAACCAATTACGATAGAATTATAGAGCAGGCAGCTCAGATTGCAAATATTACTTTACTCGACGGTTTTTCATTTACGATGCCACGCATGTTTAGTGGAGTAAATTTTGATTACGATATCGTTTTTCGAGAAAAAAGCCGAATTAATAAGGAAGAGAGTTTCGTGCCTAAAGTAATGCATCTTTATAAGATGCATGGTTCACTCGATTGGATTCGGAATGATAATGGAAATGTTCAGATTTGTTCAGAAAATGATAAGCGAGATCGTTTACTAATTTATCCAGCATCCAACAAATATGAAAGTTCTTATGAGCAGCCCTATTTTGAGATGATGTCTCGCTTTCAAGGTTATTTACGACAAGAGAATACCTTGTTAATTATTGTAGGATTTAGTTTGTATGATAAGCATATCTCGAATGTTATTTTAGAAGCAGTTCGACAAAATCCAAGTTTTACTTTATTAATATGTAATTATTATCCAGAAGTAAATGGAGAGGACGAACGATTGGGAGGAATACCTCTAAATGATATTCCTCTAAAGGAATTCACTAAAGAAAGTAATGTCTTTGTTGTTAATGAGAAGTTTAGCGATTTTGTAGAGAATTACCCAAGTAATCATATTTATTATCAATCAAGCCGGCAAGGAAATGAAGACAACCCCATTTGATCACAATTATTTTTTAGGGTATGTACGAGAAGTGCAGCCACAATATATTCGTATTCATTTTCCGTCATCTGTTTTGTTAAACAGCTTTATTCACAATAGTGAGGACTTTAATGGTGGCATGCTTGGAAATTTTGTTGTAATTGAGGGAGAAAGATATGGATTTATTGGTAGGATCTTAGACCTTAGTTTACCAGAGGCTGAACGAAAGGAGTTGAGCGAAAGAGATTTTGTCCATGCTGATTCAACATTTCATCCATCAGGGAGAGTTGAGCTTTTATTGTCTTTTGATACTTATGCTCCAGAGAAAGTAACAAAGAGTATTGGAATTTATCCTAGCATAGGTTCAAAGGTATATGTCTCCTCTAAGTCATTTATTCAAAGCTATGTTAAGGACTTTGGAGTAAAAGATGATGAAAGGGATACTGAACCTTTAATTAAATTGGGGAAATTGACTTAAAATGACGCAGATATTGAAATTTCTCAAAATGCATTATTCGGAAGACATTGTGCAGTGGTTGGAACAACAGGAGGAGGAAAGAGCTGGACGGTAGCAAAGTTGATCCAGGATGTTCAAAAAAGTAATGCTAAAATCATTTTGGTTGATGCAACCGGGGAATACAGTAAATTAAAAGACTTACCGACAACTGAAGTAATTGAGTTTGGAACTGATGATGGTGGTTTTTTGCATTATTCAAATCTTACGATCTATGATATTTTTAGTATTCTAAAACCATCTGAACAAACCCAAAAGCCAAAGCTTTTAGATGCAATTCGTTCTCTGAAATTGTGTAATATAGTGTTAAATGATTTGCTTGGAGATTTTGACGTTCTTCCTGAATCCGAATATAGATATAAAGGACAACAGGATACAATAATGATCGAGAATGGTGTTTTAATTAAAAAGTTACGTAGGAAACTTCCTATATCAAGGATATCAACTATTTATTCAGAGGAAATTGATGATAGTTTTCTGAGTATTGATTTTAACAAATTGGTATCTCAATTAGTTGAAGAATGTGTATATGAGAGTAATTACAATGATATTAAAGTATGGGGAAATAGAGATGATAAGACAATAGCCCATTGCACATCTTTAGTTGTTCGTATTCGTAGTCTTCTTAATAATAAATATTTTAAAAGCAGCTTTGGATTTGAAAAGGAAGTTACCGATGATAAAGAGTTTTCGACAATGTTGAAGGAATTTTTAGAGGCAGGAGATAAAAAGAATCTTTTGTACGTCGATTTTAAGTCTGTTGGATATGAATTTCAAATACGGGAGATTTTAACCAATGCTATTGGAAATAAGCTATTAAATCAAGCAAGAAAAGGCAAGTTTAAGGAATCTCCAACAATCTGCTTCATCGATGAGGCACATCAATTCTTAAATAAAAAGATTAAAGATGAGTTTTTTGAAACTATTGAACTGAATGCATTTGATCAAATTGCCAAGGAATGTCGAAAATATGGTTTGTTCCTTTGTCTTGCAACACAAATGCCACGAGATATTCCTCAGGGCACTTTAAGTCAAATGGGAGCATTCATTGTTCATCGTCTCATCAATGAGAATGATAAAAAGACTGTTGAAAATGCTTGCGCATCAGCTAATAGGGATGTTTTAGCCTATATGCCTGTATTGGGCGAAGGTGAAGCGCTTCTATTAGGTGTTGATTTCCCAATGCCTTTGACGATTAAGATTAAAAAACCAGATGTAACTCCAGATTCTGAAACACCAAAATTCTCAAAAAATGGATAAAGAGAAAAAGACAGGTTTAGAGTTTTATAATTTGCTGTTTGAAGATGAGGGTTTTACGATGGAAATGGGACGTGTGACATTGGCGGCAGGACGGTTAGAAGCTGAGTTAATGCAATTTTTAAAAAGAAAAGGCATAAAAAGGAATGTTACTAGCAAAACATTAGGCCAATTAATCTACATAGGAAAAGATAAAGGGGTTATAGATAATGATGTTCTAAAAACATTAGAACTAGTGTTAAAACAACGTAACTATTTAACACATAATATCTATTCTCTATTTAATGAACTAATAGATGAGCCTGATATCGTAAAAGGAGACTTATTATTAGATGATGTTACGGTGTATACAGATCGGGCATTTGTATTGAGAAATAACCTAAATGATATTGCGGACATGCTTACAGGTTGATCTTCATCGACCTTGAATAATTATGATGTTTATATCGTATTTTTTGGGAAAGTGACAGTGGTATAGTAATTTGACCTCAGCAGAACCTTAAGTTTAAAGACATCTGAGGATGAATATGATTCAACCAAAACTTTCCTGCGGTTGAATCTTGCTTGGGCCTATTGCTTGCCGGAGGTTCGTCTGCCGATGGCTTCCAGCGCCGGGATCAGCAGTTCGGGTTCATCGGTTTGGATGATGTTGGCTTGGTATTTTAAAAGGTTATCCAGGGCTTTCTGTAGGCTTCCGGAGCGCATGATGGAATCCTGAGTTCCGAGGGCATTTAGCCAAATGCGGGCGCCTTGGTTTTGGATCAATTGGCAAACTTCTTCGGTGTAAAACGAATGGTCGATATGCACCACGGGCGGCTTGAAAAGCAAGAGGGCCGAGTCAGCCATTTGATAGGAGTAGGCACGGGGCATCAACATGGCATCGGGCTGCCTGTCGCGCACTTCCTGTAAGGCCAGGTAGTCGTTGTCAAAGAAAAAGATGTGATCCCAGGTGTCCGTTTGGGTAATGACATCAACAATGGGCTTGAGATGGCTGGTTTTGATGTCGATGTCAATCATGGCCTTGCCTTTGACCAGCAGCAGCGCCTCCTCGAAGGTGGCTATTCGCTCGTTGGTCAGGGTACCATCCGGCATCTCCAGTCGAAATTGTTGCAGTTCCTTCCAGGCATAAGCTTCCGGATCTCCGGTCCCATTGGTTGTGCGGTCAATGGTTCGGTCGTGGTTTATAACGACCACACTGTCGGTGGTCACTTTCACATCCAGTTCAATGATATCAACGCCCAGGCCAATCGCATGCCGGATGGCCGGAAGCGAGTTTTCGGGGTAACCATTATGTGCCGCGCGGTGGGCAGCCACCATCACATAGCTGGAGTTTGGGTTGTGAAATTCGGCCAGGATGCGCGCTATGGGCTGCTGTGGTTTGCAGGACCAAATCGTAAGAGCAAGCAGGACTGCAAGGCGGAGAACGGAACTTTTTAGAAAAGGGCGCATATTTTTTTAGTTGTTGGATTGATGACGTTTCATGATTTCTCGCCAGGTGGTGAGCACAATGCCGTGATCTTTAAAAAACCGGATGACCTCCGGATCGGAAAACATCTTGGCTTCCCAAACCCGCTGTTGCCACGAGCCGGTAATGCTTTTAAGGTGGTCGGTTTCAATGGACGGATGAAAGATAATCTCGGTAAGCCCGGGATCGAGCGCGTTGACCAGCTGAAAGAAGTTGGCCTTCTTTTCTTCGTAGCTTGATCCTTTGGGAACACTGGTAAAGTTGTCGAGCTTCGGAAGCGTATAGGCGGCCAGCTGGGCAATGGTTTCTTCTGAAATTGGATAGCCGGCTTGCTTGTAGTAGGCGGCCACCTTGGGGTTGGAGAGGTCGATGGCATTTGCCGGAATCTGGTATTCCTGTGCCACTTTCAAAAATACGGTCAGAAATTCGGCCGAGCCATAGAGCGTTCCCATATGCGTATCGATATGCGTTGGTTGGTACCCAAGCTCAAGCATGCGGTCAATCTGGGTGCGAATCTCCTGTTCCACCTCTTCGGGGCTGGCATGACGAACCACATCAATGACTTCGGGCCAAAGCTTTCCTTTGGGATCAATCAATCCGGGAACATCAGCAGCCGGAGCCAAGGGCCCCCAGCGATAGTTTTTCCACTCACTGGTCAGCGTCAGGTGAACACCGATGTCGGCTTGCGGATGTTTCTTGGCCCAGGCCACCATTTCTTCCGCGTTGGGGCAGGGCATCATCACGGCCGCCGATTGAACGTGGTTCTTCAGGGAATAGGCCATCACCGAAAGGTTGGCTTCTTCACACATCCCGGCATCGTCGGAGTGCAGCAGCAGGATCTTTTTTCCTTTGGGGAACCCCAGTTTTTCGGCATTGGTTGGGGCTGAATTTTGGGCGGTCGAGGTTTTGCCTGTAGCAACTGTGGCCAGCAGGAATACACCAGCTAAAAGCATTCGACCCGTTTGTTGTAAGGAGTTGGCTCGTTTCATGATGTGCTTATTTTTGTTGGTTGTTTTGATGTGGATTTTCGAGGTAGTAAAAATGCCCGTCTTCCGCTCCAATTAAAAGATCGGGGATGCCATTCTTGTTCCAATCAACAAGGGTAGGCGAAGTGGTGTGTCCAGCCAGCCGGTGCTTGGAAACCGGGCCCATATCTTCTAGAACTGTCCGGCCATTGTGAGTGCCTTTGTTCCGCAGGAAGTTAACATTTACGCTATTGACCAAGAGGTCGGGCAAGCCATCGCCATCCCAGTCGGTGATGCAGAACTTCCTACGTCCGGAGCCTCCGGCCTCCCTGGTGTTGAGGCGTAGTAAGCCGTCTTTGTCATTGGTGAATTTATCGTTGAAGGCTTGTCCTTCAGCAGCGGTGAACAGGCGTTGTCCGGGGTTCAGGTGAAGCTGGCTGTTCTCTTCATAACGCTCCCAAAAGCAAAGGTAACCTTCGTGATCCAACATGATGAGATCCATCAATCCGTCCTGGTTCCAATCGTAGCCAAGCGGTGTCGTTCGCCATTGCGTTGCCAGGGTGTTCCCTTCCGGACTCCACCAGTTCCAAGCCGGTTTGGGATTGTCGCCTGGCCAGGCAACTTCCAGCGGTTGCGAAGCCGCCAAAACCGGGTTGCCGGGAACGCCAATGTTTTTGAACCAGCCAACTTTCCCCCAAATGGAGTTGTAAAGAATATCAAGCAGCCCATCGTTGTCCCAGTCCACCACGGACAGTGTTGTATAGCCCCATTTCTTTTCGGCAGGCCCTTGGATGGAGCCGTTTTCTCCGGCTTGAATAAGAATGGTTTTGCCATCGGCCTGAAGGAATTTGGGCTCGGCCCATTGAGGCGGATTTGCACCGCCCAGATTCTCGATGAAGCCAATGTGTCCGGCAGTGTTCCCACAAATTAAGTCCTCATCGCCATCCTGATCCCAATCCACGCTGAAGGGAGTCACCAGCGCCCCGAATTTCAGGTGTTGCGCTTCCTGGCGCAGGTATTCCGGCTTTTGAAAGATCGGGCCATCGGAATTGGTTTTTCCGGTATTTCGAAGATAGACCACGCGCCCGTCTTCAATGCCTACAACCAAATCCATGTGTCCGTCCTGATCCATATCGGCTGCAGTGGGCACGATCATTTCCAAATCCAAGTGAAGCACCTCTCCCTCGATTTTCAAAAACTCAGGCGTGGCATAGTTCGGATGCTTGCGTGTTCCCGTATTTTCAATCCAGCTTAATCGATCGACAAATTCCCCAAGAATCAGGTCCAGATCACCATCGCCATCAAAATCTTCGAAAAGCGCTCCTGAAATGCTGTAATTGTCAATCGGTTGGCCTCCCGCTAAAACCGGAACGGGCTTTTTATACGTATTGGCGGCTTCCTGCTCGATGAGGTAAACAGTTCCATGCAGCGGGCCGTTGGTCCAAACACCTGCTTCATTAAAGGCATTGTCCCAGCCGTAGTCCGTCCAATCATCCAGGGCAAGGATTAAATCCAGGTCGCCATCCTGATCATAATCAACCTGACGCCAGAGGTTAAAACGGGCCTTTTTGACAAGGTGTTTGTAAAAGCTTTCCGAAATGATGGTGTCCGGCTTTTGAAAGAAGGAATGCTTAAAATCGCGGTAAACAACCCCGGGAGTCATGGCCATGATTTCATTGTCGATCACCGATAGTTGCAGGTTTCGTTTGCTCTCAGCCAACCAAACAGGGGCTTTAAACAGCAGCTCGTTTTGATTGTCCCCATTGTTCTCAAAATACCAAAGTCCGTTGAAAGGCTTATCGGGGCAATTGACCAGTAAGTCGAGGTCTCCGTCGTTGTCAAAGTCAACCGGAAAAGGCCAGGCCCACAGCCCGACTCCAAGGTCGGCATGCAGGCCTGTATGGTTGTATTGAACTCTTGTAAGCTGATTGGACTCATTGGGTTGAGCCCCGCAAATGAGAGTCAGCACAACACAGCTTATGAGAAAAAATACTTTGAGAATAATCGGTTTATTGGTTTTCATTGCGTCGGTTCTAAGCAGATTTTAACGATTGGGCCATTGTCCGTTTTTAATGGGTTTAGTGCTTAGCTTTTGCGGATCCACCACCACATGCTTGATTAGCTTTCGGTTCCAGGTATAGGTGATGTGAATCTTTCCATCCTCGGTTTGAATGACGGCCGGATAGGAATATTCTGAGTCCGGATCGGAATCGTTTTCAAGCAGAGCGGCTGCTTCCCAGTTGATGCCATCTTTGGATATGGCCAGGTTGAGGATGTTGCGATCGCCCCATGACTCGGCAGGTTTGACGTGATTGTAGATCAACACATGTGTGCCATCGTTTAAGGTAACGCCATCAATGCCTGAGTTGGGGTTGGGCAGGTTGATGGGAGTTAAGGGTGTCCAGCTGCGGCCGTTATCTTCCGACCAGGTCGATAATATCTGTTTATTCTGACTGCGGCACAAAGCCTGCAGTTTGCCATTCGGATGAATCAAGATGGTTGGCTGGATAGCGCCAACTTCTTTACCGTCATTTAAGGATTTGGTCCGTTCCCAGGTTTTTCCCATATCCGGAGTAATTTCCATGTGCACCTGCCAGCCGGTAAGCTCAGTGCTTGAAGGGCAGAGCAGATCGCCATTGGCCAGGCGTACCGGCTTGTTTTTGATGGGGCCCCAGATTTCTTCGGGCAGGCGCTCGGGCGTCGACCAGCTTTTCCCATTATCCGTTGAGCTAATTACTTCTCCCCACCAGTCGGAACAGTTGGGGCCTTCTTTGTAAAAAAGCTCGATGGAATTACCCGTATTGAATAAAACCGGGTTCCAGGTAGGATAGCGCAGGTCTTTGTGCTGAATGCCATTGGCCACTTCCTTGGGATTAGTCCATTTGCCGTTAGTCCAGCGGCTCACCCAAATCCCCACATCGGGGTCTTTCTCGGCAGTGCCTCCAAACCAGGCAGCAATAAGTCCTTCATCGGTTTGTTCAATGGTGGAAGCATGACAACTTGGAAAAGGAACGTCAGCGGACTGGTAGATAAATTCTGATTTTACGATGGCTTGATCGCTATTGAATAAGCTTTGTGCAATGCCCGAAAATGTCGTAAGCAACAGGGCTAGGATTAGCAGGTGTTTCATTGTTCCGTGTATTAATGGTTAAACAGTTTGAGTTTGCTTCTTGTTGAACAACTTCATACTCAGAAAGCCAACAAGGAAAATAACGAGTGTTCCAATAACAATGGTCAGGTTACTATGGAAGGGGCTTCGAAAAGCCAAGAGATCTTCATCATTGAAATAGAGGGGCGACAGGCTCATCCAAACGATGATCAGAACACCCAAAATAACCCCAATGAGTGCGTCAATATTGCGTACTTTTTTCGACATAAATGCCAGTAAAAACAGGCCGAGCATGCCACCACTGAAAATGGAGGCCAATGACCACCAGGCATCCAGAACACTTTCAACACCAACAAGTGTCAAGGAGATAATGATACCAAGACTTCCAAAAACGATCGATGAAATGTAAAGCACAGTCATCGATGACTTCTCGGAGGCTTGCTTGTTGATATAGCGTTGGTAGTAGTCGGATAAAACAATGGTGGCGGTGCTGTTCAAGCTGGTTGATACCGTACTCATTCCAGCCGCAAAAATAGAGGCAATGAGCAAGCCGGTAATCCCGCGTGGAAGACCATTTACAATGAAATAAGGAAATACCTTGTCGCCGGCACTGGGGTCCTGCAGTTCGGCGGGTAACAGGTTGGGCTGGGCGGTATAGTATGAATACAAGGCAGTTCCGATATAGAAGAAGACCAGCGAAACAGGAACATACAGTAAGGCGCCAAATAAAGCCGATGATTGAGCTTTTTTGTTGGAGCTGGTAGTCATGTAGCGCTGAACAAAGTTTTGGTCAATGCCGTAGTTTTGCAGGTTGATAAACAGTCCGTAAATGAGCACAACCCAAAAGGTGGAGTCGGCCAGACTGGAGCCAAAACTGCCCAAACTAAATTTATCGTTGGCCGCAGCAATTTCAAATACCTGTGCCGGCCCTTCCGGCATGGAAAAGGTTAAAACAGCTGCACAAACCAAAGCACCAATAATCAGGATGATTCCCTGAATGGCATCGGTCCAGATCACCGCCTGAATTCCTCCCATCATGGAATAAACCGTAACTGCGATGCCGGTTACAATAATGATGGTTTTGATGTTCCAGCCAAATAAGGCGTTGAGGGGGAGGGCCAGGAGCAGCAGAATGGCCCCGGTTCGCATCATTTGCGTTAAAATGTAACAGGTTGAAGCATAAATGCGGGCCCAGCTTCCAAAGCGCACTTCCAGGTAATTGTAGGCCGAAATGCTACCAAGGCCGCGGTACAGCGGAACAAAAAAGCGTGACGCAAGAATCGCAGCCACCGGGATGGCAAAGCTAAAAACCAAAGCATTCCAGTTGGACATATAAGCTTTGCCGGGCAGTGCCAAAAAACTGATGCTGCTCACAAAAGTGGCAAATATGGACATGCCCACCACCCAGGCCGGCAACTTGCCTCCGCCGGAAGTAAACTGATCCGAGGTTTTGTTTCTCAGGAAGAAGCTGGCTCCAAAAATGACGTTTCCAAGGGTTATAATGATAAAGACGATCAGGTCGATAACCGGTAAGTTCATAAGTCGTTTTTTAGTTTAGTTGGTTTGTACCGTTTAGTTTTTACTGACCATTTCCTGTAGGTTGGCTGCCAACTGCTTTTGTTGTTCGGGGCCAAATTGCCGGAAAGGCATGGCAACAAACCCATTGCAGATTCCCATGATGGAAAGGGCACATTTAATGCTTTTAATGTATTTGGAACTTTCATGCCCGACATTGTAAACCTTGTCTTCAATTTGAATGATTTTTTCGCGGAAAGCAGCAATTGCTCGCGCATCCTTCTTTTTGCTGGCATCATATAAATCAACAAAAAGTTTGGGAAAGAGGTTGGCTCCTCCCGGAACAGCACCATGTCCGCCATTGATCATTGTTTCAGGAATGAATAGTTCAGTTCCTACAATGATAGAAAATTCAGGAGAATCTTTAAACTCTTCAATGAGTGCGTACAGGTAGGCCAAATCGCCTGAACTGTCCTTGATTCCTATAGCTCCCAGCTCTTTGGCTTTTCTTACTGTGTTTAACGACATATGCATTTTAGTACAGGAAGGCATATTGTATAACATAAAAGGTAGCGGAAGTTGTGGAACCAGGTATTCCAGGTAGGCTGCCATCTCTTCCTGCGACATGGGGAGGTAGTAAGGAGCAGAAATAACAAGGGCATCAGCGCCTGCTTCGTGCGCTGTTGCAGCTATTGCCAGCGATCCGGTAATGGAGGTATCCGTAATTCCTACAACTACCGGAATGCGGTTTCTGATTAGCTTACAGGCCTTTTTGATAAAGGTTTTTCTTAGCTCGTAGCTCAGGTTGGGGGCTTCCCCGGTTGTGCCCAAAAGAAACACGCCATGAACACCGCCAGCAATAAGGTGTTCAATCAATTTTTCCAATCCTGCTTCATCCAGTTTGGTATTACTAAGTAAAGGGGTTACAATAGGAGGGATCACTCCGGTTAATGGTAATTTCATCTCAGTATAGTTGTTCGTTTTCATAGGTTGTTGGTGGGATTTACTTGTACTGTTTTTTCGGCATGCATTTGTGTTTATATGCTCGTTTCAAATTGATTGAAAAAGGTGTTCATGCTTCCGTTCAATTAAATTGGATGCTTGTCCCATCTTTACAAAGGAACTGCAATCGGCAACCAATTGCTTAGTGTATCTTGTTCGTTTTGCATTGAATTTTAACCTGAACCTTTCCAATAATTGCCTATATTTGTTAGGAACGGTTAAAAAAGTGTATTATGGAATTTGTCTATGAAAAGATCTTTGTTCCCCACAAACACTCCTTTATCACCCGGCGTCTTCAGATGGATCCCAACTCGGATCAGATGCATTCCCATAAAAATTTTGAGCTGAATTTGATTACAGAAGGGGCAGGCCGACGGATCATCGGGAATCATATTTCGAGTTATACACCTGGTGATTTAGTCTTGCTGGGTCCCAATCTTTCGCATTGCTGGGAGGTATTGGAAACCGAAAAAGGGAAGGAGCCGGAGTGCATTGTAACACACTTTTATGAGAACATCATCAGTTCGGATTTTTTCAATATCCCGGAATTGGAAGAGGTCATTGAATTGCTGAAAAAGGCAGATAGTGGGATTTTATTCAAAGGCCCCAAAACAGAACGGGTAGCGGCAACCTTAAAGCGAATGGTTGACCTGAAAGGGCTGGAGCGCTACATCGGGCTGTTGAAGGTGTTTAATCTTTTGCTGAAGATTGAAGACCGCGAATTTCTGGCTTTGCCGTCCTCACTACCCAGTTCGTATGATAAAGACCGGGACCAGATTAATAAGATCTACGAATATGTTTTTCAGAACATTCAGGAAGGGATAAACCTGAAAGAGGCTTCGAAACTGGTTTTCATGGAGCCCAGTTCGTTTTGCCGTTATTTTAAAAAGAAAACCAATCAAACTTTTATGGAGTATGTGAAAAGTGTGCGGATTGGTATTGCTGCCAAGCTTTTGGCCGAGACGGATAAGCCCATTACCCAGATTTGTTATGAATGTGGCTACAACAACCTGGCAAATTTTAACCACTATTTCAAAGTTATTATGCAAAAAACACCTTCTGAATACCGAAAGGATTTTAAGTAGTTGAGAAGATAGCTTGTCCTGATTGTCTGGCGTATTTAGTGGTATGTGGAGTTATCAGATCAATTGTTGTTGGTAGTTCATGTGAACTAAGACCTTATTTCATTCTGTTAAAAGTATGTCGAAGGCAGGTTTGTTTTTTTACTTAATCCGGCTTAACTTCCTCAAGTTAATATTGTATTGAAAACAGCCAACAAATGTGAGGTTTAGGAACGTAATCTTTTGTTTTTTTGATTGTGCCCGATTTGCTGGCTATTTTTTAAAGTAAAAGAAAACAGTTTAAATTTTTATCGATATGATTTCAGCAAAAGCCATCATTTTTGATATGGATGGGGTATTGGTTGATAGTGAACCGCATCATATCCGGTCAGAAAGACGGATGTTTGAAAAAATGCAAATCCCGATCTCGCAGGAAGAGCATGCTCGTTTTATGGGAACAGCCACCGATGTGATGTGGTCCAGGATAATTGAGAATAAGCAACTTGATCTGGAGTTGGAGGAAATGGTGGCTATGCAAAACCGGGAAACCCATTTATACTTTTCGGGACTGCCATACATGGAACCGATGTCCGGCTTAGTATCGCTTTTAAAACAGATCAAGAAACAAGGAATACCGATGGCTGTAGCTTCGTCCTCCAGCGTGGAAACGATTGATATTGTTATGGACAAATCGGGTTTGCGGAGTTTCTTCGAGCATGTTGTAAGTAGCAGTGTTGTTGGAAAAAGTAAACCGGCGCCTGATGTATTTTTATATGCTGCACAGTTGCTGCAAACAGCACCAGAGGACTGCATGGTGATCGAAGATTCAACAAATGGTGTTCGAGCGGCAAAGGCAGCCGGTATGTATTGTGTGGCTTATGCCGGTGCCAGCAGCGAAGGACAAGATCATTCCTTAGCTGACCGGATTATTTACGATTATGCTGAACTTGAGGAACTCGTGACGACTGTAATCGATGGAGGATCCTAAGCGGTGAATTGACTACCTAACCATAACTAAATGAAACAGCTATTCTCAAATTTTTACTGGATCAACCCGCCTGATGAGTTTTCGATTGAGGAGCAAGAGGTTTGTTGGCACACAAAACCGCAGACTGATTTGTGGCAACGTACGGGTTATGGCTTTCGTCACGATAGTGCTTCGCTTTTCGTAACGGAGGTCACCGGCGACTTTTCATTCCAGTTAAAGACAGCTTATCCTAATGCGGAGTCTTTGTACGATCAGTGTGGGATCGTGATGTATCAAAATAGCGAGCAATGGCTGAAAGCTTCGGTTGAGCTCATTTCCCGGGATCATGCTCATTTGGGAGCCGTATTGACGCAACAGGGGTATTCGGATTGGAGCAGTACCGATATTCCTGCTTCGGTGCGGGAGATGTGGTACCGCTTGAGTCGCCGCGGCAATGATTTTTATCTTGAAAATTCGGAGGATGGAAAGTTGTTCAAACAAATGCGTCTGTTTCATTTTAAGTTGGAAACAACAAAAGCCCGAATTGGAGTTTATGCTTGCAGCCCCACATCCGGAAGTTTTCAAGCTTCCTTTTCAGAATTTGAGCTCGGCCCATGTACCTGGAACCTGAAATAGATCAAACGAATACCTAAACTTCAATACCATGAATCGAACGAACTGGTTAAAAGAAAGAGGCATGATCATTCTTTTAGCATTAATAACAGGTGCTGGACAGCAATTGAAAGCGCAGGACAATTTGTTGTGTCAAGGACGTCATTGGACCGAAGATGAAGGAGCAGAAATGATGGCTGTATTTCAGCAGGAGTGGCATGATCAGGCTTCGTGGGAAAAGCGGGCAAATCGCATTAAGCAAGGACTTATTGAAGGCATGCAGCTGGATCAAATGCCTCCAAGAAGTACGGAGTTTAACGTTCGAATAAGCCATGCACGGAAAATGGATGGCTATTGGGTTGAAAATATTGTACTGGAGAGCTTTCCTGGCTTTTACATTACCGGTAATTTGTACCGACCAGTTGACTTGAATGGAAAATGTGCAGCTATTCTTTGTCCGCATGGACATTTACCTGATAAACGATTAAAAGAGGATGTACAAACCCGGGCGACAGCATTCGCGCGGATGGGTGCGGTGGTGTTTGCTTACGATATGGTTGGTTTTGCCGATTCGAAACAGGTCACACACGATATTCCGATTGCCTTGGTTTTGCAAACATACAATAGCCAGCGAGTGTTGGACTACCTTTTATCGCGAGCGGACGTGGATGCCGAGCGTGTAGGGATAACCGGAGGCTCTGGTGGTGGAACGCAGACTTTTATGTTGACCGCTATTGACGATCGCATAACAGTGGCTGCTCCGGTGGTTCAGGTGTCAGCCCATTTCTTTGGCGGTTGTGTCTGCGAAAGTGGAATGCCGGTACACAAAAGTGCTGATCATCAGACCAACAATGTGGAGATTGCTGCTCTGTGCGCTCCTCGTCCCTTGTTGCTCATCTCCAATGGAGCCGACTGGACCCGAAATACGCCAGCTATTGAATTTCCTTACGTCAAACGTGTTTATGAGGCGTATGGTGTTCCTCATCGGGTGGAGCATGTACACCTGCCGCTCGAGAAACACGACTATGGCCCCTCGAAACGTGCTGCTGCCTATAACTTCTTTGCGCACCACCTTAAGCTGAATTTGAACAAGCTACCCTATAAGAATGGTTTTGATGAACGTTTCGTGCATGTCTTTCAAACCGACGAATTACGGGTTTATTCAGCCGACAATCCATTGCCAGCAAATGCTTTGAAAGGCAATCAAGCTGTGATGGATTACCTGGGAATTTGGGGCACTGATTCGAAATAATGAATCACAAACTAATCAACTAAACGGATTATGGAAAATTCAACGTATTACCTGGGAATTGATATTGGAGGAACCAAATGTGCGGTGGTGGTTGGCAATGCCAAATTTGAAGTGCTGAAGAAGGTGCAGTTTCCAACGCGAACCCAGGAGCGAGGTTATGAGGAAGTACTACAGGAGTTTCATCGTCATATTACGGAACTGTTCTTGATATTCCCGAAAGAACAATTTGAGAGCATTGGAATCAGTTGTGGTGGCCCTTTAGACTCTGTTCAAGGGGTGATTCAATCGCCGCCCAATTTGCCGGGATGGGATGAGGTTCCCATTATCGATTGGTTTCGCAGGCAATATGGTATTCCGACTTCCTTGCAAAATGACGCGAATGCTGGCGCACTGGCTGAGTGGATGATGGGAGCGGGGCAGGAGACACGCAACATGGTGTTTCTGACTTTTGGGACGGGCATGGGTGCAGGCTTAATTTTGAATGGGCAGCTTTACGCCGGAACCAATGACTTGGGAGGTGAAGTGGGGCATATTCGCTTGGCTGATCAAGGCCCTGTCGGATTTGGAAAGGCTGGATCGTTTGAAGGTTTTTGCAGTGGCGGAGGAATTGCCCAGCTGGCTCAAAAGATGGTGCGCGACAGCTGGGAGCAAGGAAACGATGTTGCCTTTTGTCGGAATGAAGAAGAATGGGAAAGTCTAAGTGCTAAAACAGTGGCCCTGGCTGCGGCGGACGGCGATGCTTTGGCGCTGGAAGTTATCCGGATTTCAGGAGAATTCCTGGGGAGAGGATTGGCTGTGTTGGTTGATATTCTGAACCCGGAGTGTATTGTTATTGGAAGCATTTATGCACGAAATGAATCGTTGTTCAAGCCTTTTGTTGATCGAATTTTACAGGAAGAGGCCATCCCCGGAGCTTGGCGTGTTTGCCAGGTGAAGCCTGCCGCCTTGGGTGAAGCTATTGGTGATTTTGCCGCCTTATGTGTGGCCATTTACTCCAACCAGCAAATGTCAGCCGAATGAATGATCATCTTGCCTTAAAAGCGCTGATAAACCGTTATCCGGAGTTGGAATCGCAGGGGCCTGCTATTTCCGAGGCAGCTTCTTTGTTGGTTCACTCTTTTCGAAAAGGCAACAAGCTGTTGTTGTGTGGGAATGGTGGAAGTGCTTCGGATACCAATCATCTGGTTGGAGAATTGGTCAAAAGCTTTGAGGCAAAACGGCCACTTCCGATTTCCTTTCAGCGTAAATTAAAAAGAATGGATGAGGAGCGAGGTGCATTTTTAGCTAAAACGCTGCAGCAAGGCGTGTCAGCCATTTCATTAGCCAGCAACACGGCTTTGTTGACGGCCATTAGCAATGACCTGTCCGGAGACCTGATCTTTGCCCAACAAATTATGGGATACGGACAAGCCAACGATGTGCTGCTGGCGATCAGTAGCTCCGGTAACTCCCAAAATGTGCTTGATGCCTTGCTGGTCGCTCGTGCCAAGTCGTTAAAAACAATTGGACTGACTGGTGAAACAGGGGGCCAAATGGCTGCATATTGCGATGTACTCATTCGCGTTCCTGCCACTTCAACACGCCTGGTGCAGGAATATCACTTGCCTGTTTATCATACCCTTTGTCTGCTCATTGAAAGCGATCTGTTTGGGGCTGAAGTTGGATAGGAGCCCGTTGGTGGAATCCGTAAACCTTAGCGCATAAAAAAAGGCCTTCAAGTGAAGGCCTTTTTTTATATTATAAACGTAGATCTTAGAATCTTCTTTCTTTGATTCTCGCTTTCTTACCAGTACGCTCGCGTTGGTAAAAAATACGTGCACGACGTACGCTACCTTTTTTGTTAATTTCAATGCTCTCAATGAAAGGTGAAGTCATTGGGAAGATACGCTCAACACCAATGTTTCCTGACATTTTACGAACAGTAAATGTTTTGTTTGTTCCACTACCTTTCACCTGAATAACTACACCGCGGAAAGCCTGAATACGCTCTTTACTTCCCTCTTTAATTTTGTAGTTTACAGTGATGGTATCTCCTGCGCCAAATTGTGGCAGGTTGTTCTCAACCTCAAAAGCTTGTTCGGCTACTTTAATTAAATCCATCGTTTCTAAAGTTTAAAGCAATGTTACACATCTTGAGTGTAAGAGATTGCATAATTTGGCGCAAAATTAACAATATTTATTGGCTTACAAAACAATTCAGGCCTTTTTTAATGGGTTGGGCCATCAATTACTTTCAAGTGATCGCCGGTACTTTCGATAATCGCTTTGTACCACCATTCCGGGTATCCCGGGAATTCAGGAGAGGCTGGATCTCCATGCTCATTGCGCAGGAATTCACCATCTTTCTCTTTCTTCACGTTTCCATCCATGTATTTCACAATAAGATAGTGGGATAACTCTTTCCATTCAGCGGTCATGTTGTTGGCTTCGTTGACAGCGTATTGTGTCAGGAACTCGCGCGCCTTCGTTTCTCCTTGTGTATCGTAAAGCAGTTTGGCCGCCTGGTCAATGGCAGGCGTGTAAGCGATAAACTTGCCTTCAATTTCGGCTTGCTTTGCACGGATGTGCTCAATCATGGCATCGTAGCGCAGGTAAGCAAAGTTGGTTACGGTATTGAACACCCAGAAAGCCGATGTTTCAGAATAGTTGAGCATGTCGCCGTTACCTACTGCAAACGTCTCCGGAATTTCAGTAATGCTGGAGTACATGGGCGCGTAGCAGGTGCTGTACGTATCGTCAACGCCAAACCACAGGATTCCTCCGATGGCATCGGGCAACCACGAGCGGCTTTGCGAAACAAACGAGAAAGCCGTTTGCTGGGTTGAAATGGCCCGTTCGTTGCAGTACTCCACCGAGTCTACTTCCCAGGTCAAACCACGCCAGCGGTAGGGCAGTTTATAGGGTCCGGCACCAATGTCCTGTGTCATATCCAGCGGAGTGCCTTCGTAGTGGTCACGCATCATTTCCATGACATCTTTTACCGATAATTTCTGGTCGGGTTTAATCCACAAGGGCATCCGGTTGGTGGCATAGTTGGTTAAAGTATCGTACTCCACCAGTCCTTTGGCATAGTTGGTATATTGCTCCATGCCTTCGGCTACCTTGTTGAATCCGGCCCACACACGGGCTTCGCAAAAGCGGGCTGCGCCGAAGTCAACGGGTGCATACACATCCGAAAAGCTAAAGTCTTTGTTTTTACCGTCGAACCAGCCTTTTTCGCGGGCAAAAGAAATGACATCTTTCGAGTACAGGCAGTTTTGAGGATCATTCAAAGGGAAGGTCGTGATGCGGGCCTGGTTGGCGTGTCCGCTGATGTATCCGTCAGGTACGCGAAGTGCTACCCAAACAGCTCCTTTTTCATTCTTCCCTTTACCAATCATTTCCAGAATCCACACTTCCTCTTTGTCGGCAATTGAAAACGACTCGCCGGAGCTATAATAACCATGTTCTTCCACCAGGTCAGTCATTACCTGAATGGCCTCGCGGGCACTTTTTGAGCGCTGCAGAGCTACATAAATCAAGCTGCCGTAATCCATAATGGCACCATCCTGGCTCGACAGTTCTTTGCGGCCTCCAAAGGTTGTTTCGGCAATGGCTACCTGAAATTCATTCATGTTTCCCACCACACTGTAGGTGTGCGGAACCTGAGGAATAACTCCCAGGAACTTGCCTGTGTCCCACTCGTAAATCTCGCGGGTGGCCCCTTCGGGGTAATCAGTGGCTGGTTGAAAGTACAATTCACCATACAGGTTGTGCGAATCAGCGGCATAGGTTACCATGGTAGACCCGTCCGTTGATGCCCCTTTGGTAATCAGAAAGTTGGTGCATGCCCAGCTGTGTGCCGAGCCTGCAACAATGAGGAAAGCAATTAAACTACTTTTTTTTATCATTTGGTATCAATTTAAATTTTCCTTTTAGGGTTTGAATTCGAATCAGCTAAAAAAGTGAAAAAAAGCCTCATTAAAAAATGAGGAATCTCAAATCGCCCGATTTTTAACGATTTGTTTGAGACTGCCCACCGCAGCCGTTGGGCGACTGGGGTGTTTTTGCGGGCTTAAGGAAGTCTGCCGGAAGTGATAAAAGGCGAATTTGAATCGGGTTTTCTGTGGAATTCTGCAAAAATATCTTCATTTTTATGTAATTAAAGCCTTATGCTGAAGGCCGATCCATTAACCCAGCAATAAACGTTAAACCGATAAGAAGATGAAATACAAAGCTTTTCATAAGATGTCCTACGGCATGTACCTGGTGGCTTCCGAGCTGGATGGCAAAAAATCAGGCTACATTGCCAACACAGCCTTTCAGGTAACCAATTCGCCGGAACAGGTGGCTATTTCGTGCCACAAAAAGAATCAGACCACCGATGTTATTCGCCAGGCCGGTGCTTTTTCCGTGTCTGTTTTGAAGCAAAACCTCGATGTTAAACTGATTGGAAACTTTGGGTTTATGTCGGGACGTGATCTGGATAAATTTCAGGATGTGCAAACACAAACGGCCAAAACCGGCATGCCAATCGTTTTGGATGAGTGTGTGGCCTGGCTGGATTGCGAGGTGCGGCAAACCCTTGATGTGGGATCGCACTGGCTGATCATTGGCGAGGTGGTGGGCAGTGCAGTGGTATTGGATGAGGAGCCTTTAACCTATCAGGTGTACCGCGAGAAATACAAAATGTTCTCACCCAAAAACTCGCCGACCTACATTGAGCAGGAAACGCTGCAGCAGGAGGAAGCCGAAGCGAAAGCGAAAACACCGGAGCCTGACGCGCCTGAGGAAAGTGCCCCTGCCGAGGAGGCTTCAGCCCATGTGTGTGTGATTTGTGGTTACCATTATAACCCGGAGCAGGGAGATCCTACCCGCGGAATTCCGCCCGGAACCCCCTTTGAGGAATTACCCGACGACTACCGGTGTCCGATTTGCAACGCCACCAAAGACTATTTCAAAGAAGTCTAAAAACATGCCGGAGGCACAAGAATCATTATAAGGAATAACAGTTGCCTAAAAGAAAGACTATTAATTTAGCTTGATTTTTTTGTGAAGTTGATCGGCCTATTTTTATCAAAGCCGGAATCAAACTGAAAGCTTAGTGTAAACGAGAAGTTCCGACGAAGGAGGAAATCACTCGTTGAACTTAGCTTTTAGAAAGATGGAGGATGAAGATAAAAATCAGCCTTGAATTTTCTGTTTACTCTTTGTTTCAAGACAAAGAGTAAAATCCGTCTGATAAGACTTTACTGCAAAGTAATTGTCAATATTTGGCGCAATGTGTCATCGATTTCTGAATAAACAGAAAGCCTTATAAATAAAATGCCGGACTGAAAAATCAGCCCGGCATTTTTATATGATCGTTGCTTGTTGCAATTACATGTTGGTATCTTTCAGAATAACGTCGTGTGCGCCACCTTCAACAATACTGGTTGCCGAAACCAGGGTAATCCGGGCTTCTTCTTTCAGTTGCTGAATGGATGTTGATCCACAGCTGCACATGGTCGACTTCATTTTACCCAGGGTAATGTCCAGGTTGTCTTTCAATTTTCCGGCATAAGGAACATAGCTGTCCACACCTTCTTCAAATTTCAGACCGGTGCTGCCACCCATGTCGTAACGTTGCCAGTTGCGGGCACGGTTCGAACCTTCGCCCCAGTATTCTTTCACATAGCGGTTGTTAACCATCAGCTTGCGGGTTGGGCTCTCGTCAAAACGGGCAAAATAGCGGCCCATCATCAAAAAGTCGGCTCCCATAGCCAGTGCCAGTACCATGTGGTAGTCCTGTACAATACCACCATCCGAGCAAATCGGGATGTAAACACCTGTTTTCTCAAAATATTCGTCGCGGGCTGCAGCCACTTCAATGATGGAAGTTGCCTGACCACGTCCAATTCCTTTTTGTTCGCGGGTAATACAAATCGATCCGCCGCCAATACCCACTTTAATGAAGTCGGCTCCGGCTTCGGCCAGGTATAAAAAGCCATCTTTATCGACTACGTTTCCGGCGCCGATTCGCACTTGGCCGTTGTATTCTTTTTTCACGTACTCGATGGTTTCGCGCTGCCAGGCCGAGAAACCGTCCGAAGAGTCGACGCAAAGCACGTCAACACCGGCAGCAACCAGCGCAGGAACACGCTCTTTATAGTCGCGGCTGTTGATTCCGGCTCCTACCATCAGTTTTTTATTCGAGTCCGAAAGCTCATTGGGGTGTTCTTTGTGGCTTTCGTAGTCCTTACGGAACACAAAGTACTGCAGGTTCTGATTTTGATCAATAATGGGCAGGCTGTTCAGTTTGTGATCCCAGATCACATCGTTGGCATCGTTCAGTGTCATGCCCAGCTGGCCGGTAATCAGCTTGTCAAAAGGGGTCATAAATTCTTTGACCTTCTTGTCCAGCGGATCTCTGGTCACGCGGAAATCACGCCCGGTAACAATGCCCAGCAGTTTGCCGTTGGGTGAGCCGTCTTCTGTAACGCCCAGCGTTGAGTGTCCTGTGTTTTCAATTAATTCAATGACATCGGCTAAGGTATGCTCCGGTGTCAGGTTGGAGTCGCTTACCACAAAACCGGCTTTAAATTTCTTCACTTTGCGCACCATTTCAGCTTGCGTGTCAATGGGCTGTGAACCGAAAATAAAAGAAAGTCCGCCATTTCGAGCCAGGGCAATGGCCATGTTGTCATCGGATACCGACTGCATAATGGCCGAAACAAATGGAATGTTTAACTCCATGCTTGGCTTTTCACCTTTCTTAAAACTCACCAAAGGAGCTCTTAAAGAAACATTATCAGGTAAACAGTTTTTGTCGGTCAGTCCGGGAATCAGCAGATATTCACTAAAGGTTCTGGAAACTTCGTTTGAGTACTTGGCCATAATCTGTCAGCTTTTAAATGAAAAATTGCGCAAAACTACAATTAATTTTTGAATGCGTGAGTTTGGTTGGTAAAAATATGGATTTTTCGGGAGATAGCGGGCAAAGGCGGTACCTGAAAAACCATTTTACCGGAATCTACCCGCCGGGCACTCAGAGCCTGCCGGATTGCCGGTCAACGGGAGGGGAGGGTTTCCAAATCGCGACTTTGCCGCTGCACGCTTGCAGGAGCCAAGCCAATGGAGTAAGGGCCTGGCCGCAAGCGTGCGGCAACCCAGCCACCAAAATTTTTCGCTTGTTGCACGGCTGCGGCAAGCGAGTGACGAAAATTTCTTGCCTGTTGCAGCGCTGCAGGAAGCGAGCCACAAAAGTTTTTCCCTTGCTGCAGTACTGCGGCAAGCGAGCCAACAGATTTTCTGGCTTGCCGCACGGCTGCAGGGACGCAAATATCAGGTAGTTACAGCGTCTTGTGGTTCTGTTAAGTGCTGAAAGTCACTGATTCCGGGCAAGTGCCGGCCTGTGTCCTGTATCTTGCTTTCAAAAAGCAAAAGCTGGCAGGCAGGGCACCTACCAATCGGCACCAGTATCAGTTGTTTAGAACGAAAATAAAATAAGTTTACGTGGTTATATCTTTTGTAAAGTTTTGTAAATTGATCAGCGAAACTGAAAAACGAAAACCAATGACTATGTTATCCTACATGCATCAACCACTCCTAAGCAGTCTATTAACCAACAAAAGTACATCCAACTAAAGCGAATATATCCACAAGACTTTGGGGATACATGTGTTAGCAAACATTATAAAAAGACTGCATATAAATTGAAATATTTGAATAATTCATATCAATACTTACCAGAAGAATATCATCTAAAACATGACTATTGTGAATTCGTCGTTTCTCAAATTGAGGATTTAATATTAAACGAAAGATTTATTGAACTAAAATCCAATTCTTTTGAGTTTCCTCCCGACATAATGAAAGAAATAGAAAAAGAAGATATCCACATCTTAGATATTTTAGAAAAACACAATTATTCGGACGTGACTTTCCATATTGTGAAAAAGGCTCTTTTAAACTCATTAATAATGGAGACATGCTACTTTCTTCAAGAAAGTTTGCAATGTTCGTTAAAAATGAGAATGACTGTTTGCTTCACTCTCTTGAGAAAACCATTTTTAGAAATTCTAATTATTTTCATGCGGATTTTAAATGAGGATGATTTCATTACCAATTTCAATGAAAAAGACGGTTTTGACCCAATAAGAACAAGCCCTGAGAAGAAAAAAGAACTTATTGAAAAAACTAATAACCAACTGTTTGACAAATACCCGACTGATGACATTTTTGACTATATTTTTGCTAAAGATTTTGGAGACAGTCTATTTAACGTGACAAATAACTCAATACATCTCTTTACAAATAGAAATCCAGTTTCAGCTACTGAGAAACAAAATTTGAACTTTATATTTAGTCAACAAGAGGAAATAAATTATCAATGGGAATACATATATGATGTTTTACCAATGCTATTAACTTTTATTGCGGACTTGACAGATTTACTCGTTTTAAAATCAACGAGTTTAAAGGAAGATATATTTTTAGACCGAATTAAAGAAAGAGATAAATTAAAAGAAAAAAATAACGTTTGCTAACAAAAGCTATATGCAATGCGGGGTGCAGCAGGTAATTCAACCGTAGTTCGTTGTTGAAACACCGCCAATTTGTCTTTGACGATTTGGCTATAAAAACTAAAATATGAATAAAACGAATTGGCTCAGTGGCAGCCTGACAGCGAAGCGTTTTAAAGTCTCGCACTCCACATAGCCAAACCGTTACCAGCCAGTTTAAGCACGACACCTAAATTTTAGTATTGAATGCGAACTATTAAAGATATGATGAAAGAAATATTGATTGTATTGGGCTCACCCAATTCTCCTTCCGGTGAACTAAGTGATATATCCAAAAGTAGGCTAGATTATTGTGAAGAACTGTATGAAAAAGGGAAATTGATACTGTGCACAGGGGGATGGGGAACACATTTTAACACGTCAAACTATTCTCACGCTAGTTATGCAAAAAAATACCTACTAAGAAAGGACGTCTCAGAAGAGGATTTCTTAGAATTTGCCTTATCCTCAAATACTGTTGATGATGCTGTGAAAATAAAATCAATTTTATCGGATTTTAAGAATACCAACCTGACAATAATTACTTCAGATTACCATGTAGACAGAGTAAAATTGATTTTCAATGAAATTTTAGCCGAGTATAAAATGAAGTTCATTGGAGTAAAAAGCAATCTAACTAAAGAGAAATATGCTCTTTTAATACAACACGAGAAAAAAGCAATAAGCTCTATCCTGGAAAAAGGCTTGTATTATTAGCTCTTTCAGAAGGAAGAAAATAAAAGCCAGCGGGTAATCGATTAGCCTGCCCCGCTAGCATACATTAGCAGGGAGAGGTTCTCACACCATTCAGCGTACGCGAGCTACGCTTCTCTAATAGCCTTACTTTGTAGCCAACCCGGGAAGGTAACATGGTGGAACGTTGGAACAACTTAAAATCAGATACTAATGAGACACTTTATCATCCTGTTCTTTTTTCTGGTTTCATCAGTGGCTTTAGGGCAAAAGCACCTGATCGGAATCCAGGGAGGGTTGAATCTGACTAATTTCAGCTCGAACGAAAGTTTTGAAAATACGACATTCAGGACCGGATGGATAGGCGGGCTAACTTATGACTGGCTGCTGAACGAAAAATACCGGCTTGGCTTGGACATTTTGTATGCTCAGCGAGGCATTAAGGATAAATTTTATCTCATGGATGACAACGGGGTGTATACCGGAGAGATCAAGACCGAAATGAACTACGACTATTTGAGCTTTCCCCTGAAATTAGGCTATGTATTCGGAAATAGCGTACGATTAATTCCGAAAATTGGCATTGTTCCCGCCTTTGTAATGAAGGCCGAAATCACTGTCCCCGCCTTTGATGGCAATGGGGTGATCACAGGGTGGGAGACCGTTGATCACAAGGATTATGTCACTCAGTTTGACTTGGGTTGCATTGGCGAATTGGGTGTTGAAACGGATTTGTCTGAACGCCTTATTCTTTGTTCAAGCTTCAGCTACAAGCACAGTTTCACCACTTTTTCAAATTCCGGCTATTTTGACGGCTACCAACTGAGGCACTATGGGTTTTCAGTTGCCCTTGGAATAAAGTATCGCTTAGACCAATAATATGTATTCAGTTGCCTGACCGGACAACGCGCAGTCATCCGGTCAGGCAGAAATTTGGAGATCGGGAAGGTCTTATTCGTACCAGTTGATTTTACGGGTGAAGAACATGGTGAGTCCTAAAATCAGGAACAGGCCGATGCTTCCGACCAGCAACGCAAACGATTCGAGTTGCAGCAGGATGAAGATGAAGAGAAAAACCAGGGATAAGATTCCGGTTAAGGTCAGGGAACTGAGCCAGGTTTTTAGGAAGGACCGCGAATAGGCAAGCACCATGGCAATAACCGACAAGGCAGAGATCAGGTAGGCCCGGTTAAACCCAACATGCTCGGAGAAGGAAAGCAGCAGCAGGTAGAAAATGAGCAGGGCAAAACCCACCAAAATGTATTGAAAGGGATGAACGCGCTGCTTGGTAATGATTTCATTTAAAAAGAAGGACAGGAAGACGAAAACGATAATCAGGATGCCATATTTGGCGCTTCGCTCGTTTTTCTGGTAGTGGTCGGCCATATCAACCAGGGTGACCCCAAAGTCGCTTGTCTTCAGGTCGTAGGCACTGTCGGTCCAGTGCTGCGGAAAATCACGGTTGTAGTTCAACACCTTCCACTGGGCTGTAAACCCTTTCTCGCTGATGCTGCGTTCGGTTGGTAAAAACAGCCCCTGAAAGCTGGGATCGTTCCAGTTTGAAGCCAAGTTGACAAGGGTTGTTTCGCCCAGTGGCGCAAAGGAAATGGCACTGGAGCCTTTGAGTTGAAGCTGGATGGCAAAGTCAGCCGGCATGTTTTGGATGTCGTTTTGTGGCAGAGTTAGTGAAATGCCATTGTTGCCCAGCAATTGGGTTGTCATGCCGGGGGAGAAGGGGATTGTCCGGTTGTTCCACTTCAGGGTTACCGCCGAACTGATGCCGCGTAGGTCGCCCACAGCCAGCGATACCCGAACCTGATCCCACTTGACATCTTCGGGCTTAATGCCAAAACTTGCCAGATCCGGCTTCTCAAAATGACCGTTGATTTGAAGCTCGCTCTCATAAACAATGCTGTGGTAAATGCTCCGGTTCAATTCTTTGGGAAAAAGTTCGCCCTGAACATGCAGTGTTTTGGGAAGCAGGTGATATTCGTGATGTTCTTCTTTAACCAGTTTTCCGTCCTTATCCATAATCTTTTCGATGTAGGGAATACTGAGAATGGGCCCGCGGACCGTTTGTTCGTAGGACCACGACCGGTGCACTTCCATTTGTGCTGTTTCCGAAGTCATTTTGCGCTCATGAATCACGCCCATAATCATCATTTTCGGAATCAGCAGAATCAAAATGATGAAGCCAATGGTCAGCAGTTTGACACTAAATCTGAAGCTTTTACTTTTTGTTTTTTCTTCCAGGAATTGTTGTGTTTTCATGTTTGAATTGTTTATGGTTTAAAGTACTTTGTATTTCAAAGTGGATGGATAAAAAAAACTACAAGCCTTTAATGATGGCTTCAAGGGCCGCTAAATGTTTTTCGAAGGCTGCTTTTCCGCTTTCCGTAATGGAATACTCCGTGTTGGGCTTGCGGTTGATAAAGCTTTTAGTCACCGAGAGGTAGCCCACCTTTTCGAGGTGTTTTAGGTGACTCGCCAGGTTTCCGTCAGTGGCTTCCAGGGTCTCTTTCAGACTGTTGTAAGAAGTGGATGCATTGACCGAAAGAATGGACATGATGCCTAGCCGCAACTTGTTTTCAAATGCTTTATCCAGATTTTGAATGATGTTTTTCACGCTTGCTCTGTTTTTCTGTCATAGCGAAAATGCATGACTGTTCCATAAATCAGATGAACAAGCCCAAAGCCCAGGGCCCAAAAGATGAGTCCGATGCCGGGAAACAAAGCCGAAAGCAAGCCCAGGCCAATTTCAACGAGCCCCATGTAGAAAATTTCCTGTCGGGTGTATTTGGCGGCATTGACCAAAGCCAAGCCATAAAAAACCAGGTAGAAGGGAGCCACAACCGCGTAAACGCCCCGGTAGGAGAAAATTAGAATCAGGATGCCACCGGTAATCAGCGGAATGGCTAAATTGATGAGCAAGCGCCGCGAGCCGGCAGACCAGAATTTTTGGTTCGTTTTTCTTATTTTGGAGAAAGTAAGCCAAACAACGGTCGACAAGGAAACAAGCAGCAGGCCGGCTGCCAGTAGAAACAATTCCGTTGTTATTTGATTGGCATAAACTTTTCGGTATTCCAGAGGACCGGGCAAGTAAATCATTTTATAGGCCATGAAGGAGCCAATTAGGGCATACACGCCAATGAGAACGCCCGACAATCCGCTTAGCGATAGGAATCGGGTTGACTGTTCCATCATTTTCTTGATCTCTTTGATCTCATCCAGGTAGTGATCGGTCGTTTTCATAGTCTGATTTGAAAGTACTTTGAAATGCAAAGTAAAAGCTTTTTTAGTTTTCTGCAATAGTTTGTTCCCAAAAAATTTCAGATTGACCAAGGAGAAAACAAGCCTTGTACCCGAAGCGTAGCTTGTTGACTGTGTGATTGCAAGTTAAGTGCAAATTACGATTAGTCTTAGGACATAATTTCATATATTGGGGTGATTCTGATGACTTTACCGTCCGAAGACTCCAAGTCCAGGAATTGAAAAATTGGGTTCCTTTCTAAAATTAAGCCAATGAAAAAGGTAATTATACTTCTTTTACTAAGCCCTGTGGTGCTGCTGGTGCTGTTTTTTGGCACCTTGGCCATTGCTTATTCTCCGGTGTATGTGTACCGCCTGGTAAGCATGAATGTTGCTGATGTTTACGACTACCAACATTTTGACAACCGGGTCATTCAAGGGGCTGAAGATGTTTTTCAGTTCCAAAAGCAAATAGATGAAGATTATGTCGAAGGTTTGTTTCACGACCGGGTTGTACGGTCAGGGATGGAAACCTTTGATGAATGGGCTGAAAAATCGCAAACCACCGCCCTGATTTTTATCCGCAGAGATACCATTTTATACGAAAAGTACTTTAACGATTTTTACCGGGAGTCTTATTTTCATTCTCAGTCCATGGCCAAATCGTTTATCTCATTTTTGATAGGAGCAGCCATTGATGATGGTTTTATTGGAGGAATCAATGATCCGATGACCCGCTATATTCCGGAGCTGAAGGAACGGGATCCGGACTTTGAAAAAATTACGATCCGGCATTTGCTCGAAATGCGATCGGGGCTAAAATACAATACGAGCCTGCTACCTGGAATAAATATTCATGCTCCTTGGCACGACGAAGCTGTTGGCTACTACCACCCCAATGTGCGAAAGATATTACTCGAAAAACTAGAAGTTGAATCTGAACCGGGTAAGCTATTTGAATACAACAACTACAATACAAGTTACCTTGGTTTAATCATCGAAAGGGCAACCAACAAAACCGTATCTGCCTACCTGGAGGAGAAGTTATGGGGTAAAATAATGGAATACGATGCTCTTTTTTCCATCGACAGCCAGAAGTCAGGCTTCGAATACATGCCCAGTCGCCTTATTGCGCGGGCTATTGATTATGCACGATTTGGACGTCTCTATTTGCATCATGGAAACTGGAACGGCCGGCAAATCGTTTCGGAAGACTGGGTGGTGGAATCAACCCGTGAGAATAAAAATATTCCTCGGAATAGCTATCCCGACTGGTTTGGTGAAGGGTGTAAACGAACCTATTACAACTTTCAGTGGTGGGGGCATGCCAACTGTGATTCCACCTTTCAATTTGCCGCTTCGGGCAACCTAGGGCAAAACATTTATGTGATTCCCTCACAGGAAGTAATCATCGTTCATTGTGGGAACTCCTTGGAACACTATGGCGACTGGGATTTGTGGCAGATTGCTGAAAAGATTACCAGCCCATCAGAGCCGTAACATGCCTATACGTTCAAAATAAAAAAGCCACTTCCCAATATGAGAAGTGGCTTTTCGTGTTTATTTCAACTTAACTATTTCCTTATACGTCGTAGGTGGTTGAAGCGGTGTCGCCGCCACGACCAGTCCAGTTGGTGTGGAAGAATTCGCCACGTGGCTTGTCGATACGCTCGTAAGTGTGCGCTCCAAAATAGTCGCGTTGTGCTTGCAGCAGGTTGGCAGGCAAGCGCTCGCTGCGGAAGCCGTCAAAATAGCAAAGAGCCGATGTTAATGCAGGAACCGGAATTCCGTACGACAGGGCCGTTGCACAAACCCGACGCCATCCGGCCTGGGCCTTTTCTACTTTTCCTTTGAAATAAGGGTCAAGCAACAAGTTGGCCAGTGTTGGGTTTTTGTCGAATGCTTTTTTGATATCGGCCAAGAAAACCGAACGAATGATACAGCCGCCACGCCACATCAGGGCAATGCCGCCATAATTCAGGTTCCAGTTGTATTCTTTGGCCGCTTCCATCATCAGGTTGTAACCTTGCGCATACGAAATGATTTTGGCTCCAAACAAGGCGTCCTTCAGGTCGTTGATCATTTGGGCTTTGTCGCCTTCAAATTTCACCTTTGGGCCTTCAATGACTTTGGATGCTTCCACGCGTAAATCTTTTTGAGCTGACAAACAACGGGCAAACACCGATTCTCCAATCAAGGTTAACGGAATACCGAGGTCGAGCGCTGAAACGCCAGTCCATTTCCCGGTGCCTTTTTGTCCGGCCGTATCCAGAATTTTCTCTACCAATGCCTCGCCGTCTTCTTTATAACCCAGAATATCGCGGGTAATCTCGATCAGGTAAGAATCCAGGTCACCTTTGTTCCATTCTTTAAATACTTCGTGCATTTCATCGGAACTCATGCCCAGCATTTCTTTCATCAATTGGTAGGCCTCGCAAATGATTTGCATATCGCCGTACTCAATCCCGTTGTGTACCATTTTTACAAAGTGTCCGGCACCATCTTCACCCACCCAGTCGCAACAGGGAGAGCCATCTTCTACCTTGGCAGCAACCGACTGGAAAATGTCTTTGACAGCAGGCCATGCAGCTGGCGATCCGCCCGGCATCATAGAGGGCCCTTTCAGTGCGCCTTCTTCACCACCTGAAACCCCGGTTCCGATGTACAGCAATCCTTTGCTTTCAACGTATTTGGTGCGGCGAATGGTATCGGGGAAGTGTGAGTTTCCACCGTCAATGATGATGTCACCTTCTTCCAAATGAGGAATAATCAGATCGATAAAGTCATCAACCGGTTGTCCGGCTTTAACCAGCATCATTACCTTACGGGGTTTTTCCAGCGAGGCACAAAGCTCTTTGATGGAGTGCGCTCCGATGAAGTTTTTGCCGGCGCCACGTCCCTTGATGAATTTGTCTACTTTCTCAACAGTGCGGTTATAAACGGCTACCGTATAGCCTTTACTTTCCATGTTTAATACCAGGTTTTCGCCCATTACGGCTAACCCAATTAAACCGATGTCTGCTAATTTTGTCATGGTATTGCTCTTTTATTGTTTTTTTTATGTTTGCTAATTCATGTTAATTTTCAATATTGAATCCCAGTTTGCTTAATTTTTCCAGGATTTTTTCATCCACTCCTTCGTGGGTAATGTGAAAGACTGGGTATTCGCGCCGAACGGGATAATCGCCACGGAGTTGTTCAAACAGCTCAGGTTGTGCGCGTAAGCGTTGGTCGTCTTCCCGAATGTCGTAGGTGAATAGCACGGCTTCGCGAATAATAGCCTCTTCTGTGCGATTTAAACCATTCAAATGAATTTTTGTTTGCTCCGGAAGGTCGACTCCCTGCGGTTGCCAGTCATCAATTCCCAGATTGAAGAACCGACTAATGGCTTGGACACTCATGGTTGTTCCGTTTGCTTTTCCGTCTTTGGAATAGCCGGCAATGTGTGGAGTGGCCAAATCAACCAGTTGCAGCAGGTTTCGGTCAATCTGTGGCTCCCGTTCCCAGCAATCCATTACCATGCCCGAAACTTGTCCGCGCTCAATGGCTGTTTCGGCAGCAAAGGTATCGACCACTTCGCCGCGGCAGGTGTTCAGAACAATGGGACATTGCTGCAAGGATTCGAAAAACAGGGTGTCGGCCATGTGAAACGTGGCATCTTCGCCTTGCATGGTTAAAGGGACGTGGAAGGTAATGATATCAGCTTTTGCGATGATGTGCTGAAAACTGACAAACTGTTCGGGGCCTTCTGCTCGCTCGCGTGGCGGGTCGTTCAGCAGCACGTTCATTCCAAGCAGCTCGCAAACACGGGCCACTTTTGAACCCACTTGCCCAACGCCAACAATCCCAATGGTTTTGCCTTTAAGTTCGAAACCTTTCTGCTCTGCCAGAACCAGCAACGCCGAAAGCACATACTGCTCCACTGACTTGCTGTTACACCCCGGCGCGTTGGTCCATTCAATACCTGCTTGCTTGCAATATTCGGTGTCAATATGATCGTAGCCAATGGTGGCCGTGGCAATCATTTTGACCGATGAATTACCAAGCAGGCTTTCGTTGCAAATGGTACGCGTGCGGGTAACAATCGCGTCGGCATCCTGCACAATTTCGGGTGTGGTTTTGGGGCCCGGCAAGTAAATAACATCTCCAAAAGGCTCCAGTGCGCCCTTGATGTAGGGGATTTTATCGTCAATAATAAATTTCATGCTCCTCGTTTGTGCCCGCCAGACTTGGCGGTGGTTATGTTTGTTTCAAATGCCAAAAATAGCCATTATCATAGGGCTTTCGTTGTTTTTTTCAACTTTGTCAGTGATAATAATCCTGAACAATTTGTTCCATCACCCAATTGGTGCGTGCTGCAGAAACTCCGGTGCTTACACATTCGGCCTCCCCCCGCAGGCTTTGTACCACTTGGTCTACCAGGTTATACGAAATATTCTCCGGGTTTTGGAAGCTGAAGCTCAGCGTACCTTTGGCCGTTGTTAGCTTCAGGTCGGTATGCTGAAAACTGGGTAAGTTAATTTTTCCTTTTGTACCAATGATTTCCAAGTCATCTTTTGTAGCGGATTCGTCAGCAACAAAACTCCAAAGTCCGTTTCCTACCACGCCGCTTTCCATCGCAAAACTGGCAACAACCGTATCTTCAGCCCGATACAAGCCGCCCCGGTTAACAGCTGTACCGGCTACCCGGGTGATTGGGCCAAACAAAAAATCAAGGTAGTCGAGCTGATGCGAAGCCAGATCGAAAAAATAGCCGGCCCCCGCAGCTTTAGGATCCACCCGCCAATTGTCATTCGATGTGTTCTTATCCTGTTCTGAAGCGCCCTTAACCAGCGTAATGCTCACGCTAATTGGCTTGCCAATGACGCCACTTTCCACCAGTTCCTTCATTTTTAAAAATGCAGGGAGAGTGCGGCGGTAGTAGGCAACAAACAGTGGCATGCCGGTTTCTTTGGAGACTGCAATCATCTTTTGACACTCGGCATGATTTAGAGCCATCGGTTTTTCGACATACACCGGTTTGCCGGCACGCATGGCCTGAATGGCGTATTGGGCGTGTGTGTCGGGTGGGGTAGCGATGTAAATGGCATTCACCTCCGGATCATTAATCAAATCATCCGCCTGGTGGTACCATTTCGGAACGCCGTGCCGCCTGGCATAATCGGCTGCTTTTTCTTTGTTGCGCCGCATAACTGCAACCAAGCTGGAATGCTCTGCTTTTTGAAAAGCCGGTCCGCTTTTTACTTCCGTCACATTGCCACAGCCAATTATGCCCCATTTTATCTGATTAAGCTTCATAAATCAAGTTGTTAAATGCCAGCCTTTTTGAATGTTGAAGGCTATTCCCATTCTTAATACTTAAACCGGTCTTTAAAGGCCCACAAGCCAATGGCCGGATTGGAAATATAGAAAATTTCTTCTCCATCGGGCAAGGTATTGTAACCATCTTTCAGCGTTTCGGGATTGTAGCGTGCTGTAACTTCATCGATGTCAGCATAGTTGAAGCCAACACTTTCAATCTCTTCTTTGGTCAGGTTCCCGGGCTTTTTGCCCGGGCAATACGTAATGCTGAAACGGCCTTCGGAAGAACCGTGAATCAGGTGAGCCGCTGCACTCAGGTTGTTGCGAAGTTCTTCGTTTTCATCGCAGGCTTTTAAGGTAGCCGGTGTGCCAAAGTAACCGTACTTCCGAATCAGGCGATCAATTTCCTTGTCCTCGCCAAACTCTTTCAGTGCCGGCGCCAGCACGATAAGCTCGCCATCGTCGTCAATAGCCATGCGGGTACGGTACACCGATTTGTTGCCCAGCCAGGTTGACTTAAATTCTGTGGGATCGAGCCAGACGACCACTTTCTTCAAAGGCTTGTCCAGCATCTCAAAGTTGACTTGAAGCGAAAGCTTGGCCGCTTTGTCAAACACCTCATAGTCATCACCAATAAATAAACCACGGGTTTTCACTTTGCCATCGGTTTTGTCCAGACCAACCACGGTTTGTACGTAGAGTAGCGGCAGGTGATTGGTGAAGTTATCCGAGGCGTAATTAAAGATTTTGCGTACCGGTGTGTCGGCATGTCCCATCATGCGCTCCATGCCGTATGCGGCCCCTACAAAATGACTTTTATTGATTCCTTCAACGCCACCCGTGCCCACAAACACATTTTTGTTGTAATTGGCCATGCCAACCACCTCGTGCGGAACAACCTGCCCGATGGATAGAATCAAATCGAAATTTCCGGAAAGCAAAAGTTTGTTGACTTGTGCAGGCCATGGAAAGTCGACTGCTCCTTCCGATACTTCCTTTACAAATTCAGCCGGAACCTCGCCTACATTCACCACATCATTCCGCCAGTCGTGCTCGCGAATGAGTGATTTGGGCAAGCTGCCAAACATGTGCGCAATTTGCTCATCGGTCATTGGCGAGTGGGTGCCTAAGGCCGGAAGCACATCCGTGAGCTTATCGCCATAGTACTGCCAGGCAAATTCGGTTAGTTCTCCCGAACGACTGGGTAAGCGTGTATAATCCGGAGGAATAGCTAGCACCTTGTTAATTCCGCTAAGCTTGTCCAATGCCGTGTAAAGCCCTTTTTTTAGGTCTTCCGCGGTCAATTCATGTTCTGTTGAACCTATTTCGTAATATAACATCTTCTTTATTTACAATTTAGCTATTTGTAATTTACTATTTCTGATCCAGCTGGTTCAGCTTTTCCCCTGGTTCATTTTTTGCTTCATGGTTTTAATCGAACTCACGATTATTTTTAAAAGCTCTTGATTTTCTTTTATTAAGTCATCAAGTAAGGCAGGCTTAAGCAATCCTGCCTCAATAATCAGTTCCAACCAATAAAGCGTTTCATCAAGCTCTTCTTCGACTATTTTCAATTTATTCAGAAAATCTCTATCAGATTTCCGCAGACAAGCAGACCGATAGTTTGCGCCAGGCGATGTTCCTGAACTAATAATCTGTTTCGCAATCGTTTGCCCTGTTAAGTCATGTGGCAGCCGATCAGAGAGTTTAATTATTCTCAATGCAAAAACTTTGAACCGCTTTTTTAGTTCTTCTGAGTTCATGCTTGTAATCTGTAAATAGTAATTGGCTCAATGGTTAATGCATTTATCGCTTCACCCTGGCGTTGCCTTCCCAGATGCTCCAGACCATTTCTTCGTCGGCGGGCTGCGCATAGTCGGTCAGGAAGGTGGTGGCCATAGCTCCGGTGGCCCATCCAAACTGGGGCCATTTTTCGGGATCCCACCCCTTCAGAATTCCATAAAGCAAGCCGCCAACAAAACCATCGCCTCCGCCAATGCGGTCAAGTACGTTGATGGTTCGGGGTTCAATAACTTGCCAGTTGTTTTCTCCTTCCAGCATAATCGCGCCCCACAAATGCTCATTCACGCTAACAACCTCACGCAAGGTATTGGCGAATACAGAAGCGTTAGGGAAGGCTTCTTTGACGCGCCCGATCATGCCTTTAAATCCTTCAATTTCCTCTTCAATTCCTTTTCCGCCAGCTTCGGGGCCTTGAATGCCGAGGCAAAGCTGGAAATCTTCTTCATTGCCAATCAGTATATCTGTTACGGATGCGATTTCCGTAAAGTTTGCACGTAGTTCCTGCTCGCGACCTTTCCAGAACGAAGCACGGTAGTTCAGGTCGAAGGAAATACGGGTGCCGTGCTTTTTGGCTGCTCGTGCAATCTCCAGGCAAAACGCGCTTGTTTCAGGCGAAAGGGCCGCGATTAAGCCGGAAAGGTGGACGATTTGTACGCCTTCTTCACCAAAAATACGTTCCAAGTCAAAGTCTTTGACATTGAGCGTGCGACCCACTTCACCGGCACGGTCGTTTTGTACACGAGGTCCCCGTGATCCGTAACCGCTATCGGCAATGTTAAACTGATGGCGGTATCCCCACGGATCGCCCTGTTCTACTTCCGGACCCTCGTAGTCCATGTGGCGGCTCTTCAGATTGCTTTTTATAAACTGAGCAATCGGGCTTCCTTTTACAAAAGTTGTCAGCACTTTAACGGGTAAGCCCAGGTATGAAGCAATGCTGGCTACATTGGTTTCGGCGCTGGTGGCCTGCATTTTAAAGGTATCGCTGCTATGCACGGGCTGACCATTAACCGGGGTAATGCGCACCCCCATACTTGTGGGAACCAATAAGGAATATTGGCAATTATTTTTTAGTTCAAGACTCATGTTTAAACGATTTTAGAAATTGGAGACTAGATTATTAATATGAGAATTAAATTACCAGATGATCGAAATTGACCATGAAGTCACAACCGATTATACGCCGCCAAAGGCGCTGTATCCGCCGTCAACCGGAAGTACTACGCCGGTGATGAAGCTTGAAATGTCGGAGATCAGAAACAGGGTAGCGCCTTGCAAATCTTCCGGTTCGCCAAACTTGCCCATCGGGGTGTTGTCCACAATCTTTTGTCCGCGAGGGGAGAAGTTGCCTGTTTTTTCATCGGTAACCAAGAAACGGTTTTGGTTGGTAATGAAGAACCCGGGAGCAATAGCGTTAACCCGAATGCCCACTTTTGCCAGGTGAACCGACAGCCATTCGGTAAAGTTGTTGACCGATGCTTTGGCGGCTGAGTACGCCGGAATTTTTGTTAATGGCTTATAGGAGTTCATGGATGAAATATTCAGGATAACTCCTTTTCTGTTTTTGAGCATGTCTTTGGTAAAAACCATGGAGGGAAGCAAGGTGCCTTTAAAATTCAAGGCGAATACCTTGTCAAAGCCGTCCATCTCCAATCCATAGAAAGAGTCTTCCAAATTGTCGATGTTTTCCTCGAGCAATTGCTCCACTTTGGTGGTGGCTGAAGGGTGGTTGCCTCCGGCGCCATTGATCAGGACCTCAACAGGTCCTAATTTTTGTTTGATTTCTTCATTGGCTTTTTCAAGCGAAGCCCGGTCCAGCACATTGGCTTCAACGCCAATTACCTGCGATTTAAATTCACTGGCTATTTCCACAGCTACTTTTTCGGCTACTTCTTTATTAATATCGGCAATGGCAATTTTAACTCCAACAGAGGCCATAGCTTTTACCATTTCAACTCCGATAACACCAGCACCGCCTGTGATGACACATACTTTGCCGCTTAGGTCTTTAAAACTAATTGGTTCCATAGTTATTTGTATTAAACTCCTGGTAGAAATCCAGGTTTTCTTTGGTTATTATATCAATTGACGTGTAATTTTCCGAAGGCACTGTTTTCTTCAGAATCAGGTGCTGAAACAAGGTAACAATGGCCTGATAACCCTGTTCTTCCGGGCGTTGGCAGATCAGGAAGTCAACAACACCTTTTCGTACAAATTCGGAGTTGTTGGGAATTAAGTCGTGCCCAACCAGGCGTAGGTCGGGGATGGGATGTGCTTCCACAAATTCGGCAATCTTGTAAACCCGTGAATTGGTGACAAAAATTCCTTTGACATTTCCCGCTTTTTGAATTTCATTTTCGAGTTTCAGATAACAATGATCATCAGCGGCATCGTTGATTTCAACCGTGAGAATTTTTCTGTCTGCCGGGCTCTTCTTTTCTTTGAAATAGTTGTAAAAGCCCATTTCGCGCTGCATTAAATGGTTTTGGTTATCCATTTCCTTGGCCACATGTACAAGCAGGATGGTGGCATCGTTCGGAACGGAAAAGTCGAGCAGTTTAGCCGCCAGGGTTCCACTTTGAAAGGAGTTTTGACCAATGTAGCTTAACTTGCTGCTGTCTTTTATGTTCGAGTCGATGAAGACAAAAGGAATATTACGTTCTTCCAGTTTCTGTATAAAGGCCTTGGATTCGCGCGAGAAGAAAGGCGCCAGCACCACACCATCGTAAGGTTTTTCTAAAAGTCTCTCAGCCTTTGCCTTAAAATCTGCAACATCATTCTGTTTAAATTGATGAATCTCAATTTCAATGCCGTATTGCTGAATTTCATTGAAAGCCCGGCTGATCCCAATCAGCGGTTTGTTCCAGTAAGCCTCTTCTGTTTGGGGTTCGGGGATGATTACTCCCAGCGAATAGACCTTTTTGGATGCCAGTGTGCTCGCCAGTATATTCGGGTGGTAGTCCAGTTCTTCAATTATTTTCATGATTTTATCACGTGTGGCTGGTGATACCTCGCCACGCTTATGAATTACCCGGTCAACCGTGCCAATGGATACATTGGCCTTTTCGGCAATGTCCTTGATTCGTATTCTTCTTGTCGGTTTGATAACTTTCCTATTTTTCGTTAAACATATCTCAGTCCAACAAAGCTATGTAATTTTTCCTTTATTCGTGTGCGAACACGGTTAAAACTATTTTATAACATTTTTCGATCGATTTTTGATTTTTTCTATGGTAGTGAATAAGAAATGATCTACTTTCGTGTGCGAACACGGAGTGTGTTTTTCTCCGTGAAGAAATTGCTTAAAAAATCAATTAAAATATAGACCATGAAATTAAGTAAATATAGTTTTGGTGTTGGCGATCGTTTTTCGCATCAGGGACAAGCTCAGTTACGGGCAATTAGCAGGGCTAATGAGGCAGGAGTTGAGGTTAGTCCGGTGTGGAATAAGTCGAACCGCGAGCACGGCATTGTTAAAACCCTTCCGGCAGATGTACGTTCCGAAGCTGATGCGGCCGTGAAAGCTTTGGGCTGGAATAAACCATATTTTGTGGATGCCGACCACATCAACCTGACGACTGTGGCTCCTTTTGTAGAGGCCTCTGACTTTTTCACGCTTGATGTGGCCGCTTTTATTGGCAACGAGAGTTCCAAGGAAGCCATTGAATCTTTTCTGGCTTCATGCGAAAAATACAAGGGAGTGCTTCAAATTCCGGGAATTGCAGAGCCCATACAAGTGGATGACGAGTTGTTGATTGCGATTGCAGTCAAATTTTTAGCAGCAACCGATCAGGCAGCTGGCATTTATCAGTACCTGGTTGAGAAGAAAGGAGAGGGGAATTTCATTACAGAAGTGTCAATGGATGAAGTGGAATTGCCACAAACGCCGGTTGACCTGTTCTTTATTTTGAAAATGCTGGCCGATAAAAAAGTGCCGGTACAAACGATAGCGCCTAAGTTTACAGGACGTTTTAATAAAGGAGTGGATTACGTAGGTGATTTGGATCAGTTTGCCAAAGAATTTGAAGAAGATGTACTGGTAATTGATTACGCCGTCAAGGAGTTTGGTTTGCCGGCAGATTTGAAGCTGAGTGTTCATTCAGGCAGCGACAAATTTTCAATTTACCCGATTATGGCTGATGTCATTAAAAAATACGATAAAGGGCTGCATGTAAAAACCGCAGGAACCACTTGGCTGGAAGAAGTGATTGGACTGGCTGTGGCCGGCGGAGAAGCACTTGAAGCAGCGAAGGAGATTTACGCCAGCGCTTTGGGTCGTAAAGATGAATTGTGTGGACCGTATGCCGATGTGATTGACATTGATGATAGCCAGTTGCCCGCGGTGGCTGAAGTAAACAGCTGGTCGGGCGAAAAATTTGCCAATACGCTACGTCATATTCCGGGGCACCCGGATTACAACCTGAACTTCCGTCAACTTATTCACGTGGGCTACAAAGTAGCCGCCGAAATGGGCGAACGCTATTATTCGTTGCTGGAAAAGAATGCTGATGTGGTTGGTGCTTGCGTTGAAGAAAACATCTATGATCGTCACCTGAAACGCTTATTTAATTTGTAGAAAGTCATGAATTGAGCTCGTTGGTTTGCTGTGTGCTGATTAACGGGCTCAGTAAATAATAGTAAAAAGGAAAAGGAAGATGAAAAAATTCATGGATGAGCATTTTTTGCTTCATACCGAAACAGCTCGGAAACTGTATCATGAGCATGCGGCTAAAATGCCGATTTTTGATTACCACTGTCATATTTCTCCTAAGGAAATAGCAGAAAACAAGTCGTTTGAAAACCTTACGCAGATTTGGTTGTATGGCGACCACTATAAATGGCGTGCCATGCGCACCAATGGCGTTGACGAACGCTATTGCACTGGCGATGCCAGCGATTGGGAGAAGTTTGAAAAATGGGCGGAAACAGTTCCGCACACCTTGCGCAATCCGCTTTACCATTGGACGCATCTGGAGCTGAAAAAATTCTTTGGAATTGACAAAGTTTTGAATCCGGAAACAGCCAGGGAAATTTGGGATGAGTGCAATGAAAAATTGACCTCCGGCAATTATAAATGCCGCGACATTATTCGTATGGCCAATGTTGATACCATCTGCACAACTGACGATCCTTTGGATTCCTTGGAGTACCATCAGGCTATTAAAGAGGATGGCTTTGAAGTGGCGGTATTGCCTGCGTGGCGTCCGGACAAGGCAATGATGGTTGAAAATGTTGACTTTTTCAATGACTATGTTGACCAGTTAGCCGAGGTGGCTAATGTGGATATTGATAGCTTCGATGCTTTCATGGTTGCCTTGGACAAGCGTCACCAGTTCTTCCACGACAATGGCTGTCGTTTGTCTGATCATGGACTGGACACGGCTTATGCCGAAGATTATACCATGGTGGAAATTAACGCTGTTTTTGATAAAATCCGGCAGTTGAAAGCTTTGAATGAAAACGAAATCCTGAAGTTTAAATCGTGCATGTTGTATGAGTTTGGTATTATGGATCACTCGCGCGGCTGGACTCAACAATTTCATATTGGCGCACAACGCAATAACAATACCCGCTTGTTTAAAAAGTTAGGTCCCGATACGGGCTTTGACTCCATTGGCGATAAGCCGGTAGCAGCTTCGCTGGGCAAATTGCTCGACCGTCTGGATCAGGAGAACAAACTGAGTCAAACGATTTTGTATAACCTCAATCCACGCGATAATGAGTTGTATGCCACCATGATCGGCAACTTCCAGGATGGATCAGTTCCTGGTAAAATTCAATACGGATCAGGCTGGTGGTTCCTGGATCAGAAAGACGGCATGGAAAAGCAAATGAATGCGCTATCGAACTTGGGATTACTGAGTCGCTTTGTGGGAATGTTAACGGATTCACGCAGCTTTTTGTCGTACACTCGTCACGAATATTTCAGACGGACTTTATGTAACCTGCTGGGGAATGATGTCGAGAATGGTGAAATTCCGAACGACCTGAAACTGCTGGGCGAAATGGTGGAAAATATTTGCTACAACAATGCTCGCAATTATTTCAAATTTCAATGATTTTCAGATCAAAGGCGTTTAAAAGACGCTATTTGAATTTGTTCTTGAATAAAAGAGTTATATTTTTGCAATCGATTGCATTGATCGATTAAAAGGAAAGAAAAAATGAATAAGAAAGTTGTTACGTTTGGAGAAATTATGTTGCGGTTGGCAACACCCGGATATTTGAGATTTAACCAGTCTGATAGCTTGACTGCTACTTTTGGCGGAGGTGAAGCCAACGTAGCTGTTTCGTTGGCTAACTATGGCATTCCGGTTGATTTTGTAACTCGCTTGCCCGAAAATGATATTGCCCGTGCCTGCAAGATGGACTTGAAAAGCTATGGTGTTGGGGTTGATCAGATTGTAACTGGTGGTGATCGTGTAGGGATTTATTTCCTGGAAACGGGTGCTGTAAGCCGCGGAAGTAAAGTGGTTTACGACCGGGCACATTCAGCCATTGCTGAAATTGAACCAGGCATGATTGATTGGGATGCGGTATTTGAAGGAGCCGGCTGGTTCCACTGGACCGGAATTACTCCGGCCATTTCGCAGGGAGCTGCCGATGTGTGTCTGGAAGCCATCAAAAAAGCCAATGAAAAAGGAATTACGGTTTCTTGCGATTTGAACTACCGCAAGAATCTGTGGAACTATGGAAAGACAGCCGGCGAGGTGATGCCTGAATTGGTAGCCGGAACCGATGTGGTGCTTGGAAACGAAGAAGATGCAGCCATGGTTTTGGGTATTCATCCTGAGGGAGTTGATGTGACCGGAGGTCATGTGGAAGGAGCTGCTTACGAGTCGGTTTCAAAACAAATTATGGCGCAATTCCCACGATGCAAAAAAGTGATTACGACTTTGCGTGGTTCCATCAATGCTAACCACAACAGCTGGGCTGGTGTGCTTTGGGATGGCCAAAAATTGTACGAATCACGTCAGTATCAAATTACACATATTGTTGACCGTGTTGGTGGGGGAGATTCGTTCATGGGTGGACTGATTTATGGATTGCTAAGCTATCCGAATGATGACCAAAAAGCGCTGGAATTTGCAGTGGCCGCATCCTGCCTGAAACACACCATTTATGGCGACTACAATCAGGTAACGGTTCATGAAGTTGAAAAACTGATGGGTGGCGATGCCTCAGGCCGTGTAGCCCGATAATAGCCAAGGAAAAGGAGTATCGATATTTAATAATAATTCAATCCGTTTCGAAAGCGGAAATGAGTACCTGGAATCTAAAGGATGGGAAAGGAAGGCCTGGCTTTCCTTTATCTACTCATGAACCATTCGAAATTCGAACTAAAAAAACTGATAAAATGGCTCGATTTACAAGAATAGATGTAGCGCAAGCAATGAAAACCACAGGCCTGGTGCCGGTATTCTATCACGCTGATGTTGATTTGTGCAAGCAGGTAGTAAAAGCTTGTTACGAAGGTGGTATTCGTGTTTTTGAATTTACCAACCGTGGCGATTTTGCGGCAGAAGTGTTTGGCGAACTGAACAAATGGACTGCCAAAGAGTGTCCGGAAATGATTATGGGGGTTGGGTCCATCGTGGATGAGGCTACCACTGCGCTTTACATTTCCATCGGCGCAAACTTTATTGTTTCACCTTTGATTGATGAAGGAATGGCTAAGGTTTGCAACAAACGTAAAATTGCCTGGAGCCCGGGTTGTGGCTCGGTAACTGAAATTGGTCGTGCGCATGAACTGGGATGCGAAGTGGTGAAGATTTTCCCGGGCTCATCGGTGGGCGGACCTGATTTTGTAAAAGGAGTAATGGGGCCAATGCCTTATGCCAGCATTATGCCAACGGGCGGTGTTTCGCCTGACGAAGACAACCTGAGTTCTTGGTTCAAGGCCGGAGTACACTGTGTGGGCATGGGCTCGCAGCTGTTCCCCAAAGAGGTACTGGCTCAGAAGAATTATGCCTATATTAGCGAGAAATGCCAGGAAGCGCTGGCCATCATTCAGAAGTACAAAAAATAACCAACAACAATAAAATGACTAAAATCAGTCCAACTAAACTATTCATACTTGCTATGCTGATAAGCTGCTTCTCCTGTACGGGCCCTTCGGCTAAAAAGGAGTTGAAGCTGGCGCATGGGCTTCCGGTGGACCACCCGGTGCACCAGGCCATGGAGTTTATGGCTCAGCGAACAGCCGAATTGTCGGAAGGCAAGTTAACGATTGAGATTTACCCGGCCGAGCAGCTGGGCTCGGAGCAACAGTGTGTGGAATTACTTCAGATTGGAAGTTTGGCAATTACGAAGGTTTCGGCTGCCGTAATGGAAAGCTTTACCGATGCCTACAAAGTTTTTGGCTTGCCTTACATTTTCAAATCCAAAGAGCATGCCTTTAAAATTATGGATGGCCCCATCGGAAAAGACTTGCTGCTGAGTACAGAAGATAAGTGGATTCGCGGTTTGACCTACTACGATGCCGGATCACGTAGTTTCTACACCAAATCAAAACCCATCAATCATCCCGATGACCTGGCTGGTTTGAAGATTCGGGTTATGCGCAGTATTACGGCCGTTGAAATGACCAAGGCGCTGGGTGGCTCACCAACCCCAATTTCATGGGGTGAACTTTACACGGCTTTGCAAAGTGGTGTAGTTGATGGCGCTGAAAACAACCCTCCAAGCCTTTACACCTCACGTCACTACGAAGTGTGTAAATTCTACTCGATGGATGAGCATACCACCATCCCCGATGTTCTGGTTTTTAGCCAGATTATCTGGGATAAGTTGTCCGCTCAGGAGCAGGAATGGATTCAGCAGGCTGCTGATGAGTCGGCTGTTTTGCAGCGTAAACTGTGGGCCGAATCCGAAAAGAAATCCCTGGAGGAAGTTCAAAAAGCAGGTGTTAAGGTGAATTATCCGGATAAAGCTCCTTTTATTGAAAAGGTACAGCCTTTACTGGAGAGTTACCGGGACAATGAGGTAATCTATTCATACATCAAGCGTATTCAGGCGGTTGAATAAAATCAAAATAACATGACTGTACGAAAATATATTGATAAAATAATTGAGTGGGTGCTGGTCTTTCTAATGGGAATCCTGGTGCTGGATGTGCTTTGGCAGGTTTTCAGCCGCTATGTAATGAACGAGCCCAGCAGCTTTACCGATGAACTGGCGGGCTTCTTATTAATTTGGGTAGGTTTGCTGGGAGCTGCATATGTGGCTGGTCAGCGCGAACACCTAGCTATCGATTTGCTGCTTCAGCGAAGCTCACCTGAGCGGAAGTTTAAACTAGAAATGATCATTAGTGTGGTGGTCATTGTGTTTGCGCTTACCGTTATGGTTATTGGCGGATCGTGGTTGGTTTACACCCGTTTTTTCTTGTCGGTAAAGTCAGCTGCATTAGGATTACCGCTGGGACTGGTTTACCTGGTGCTGCCAATCAGCGGTTTGTTGATTGCTTATTTCGACTTGGATAATATGTACAACATGGTTAAAGAGAACCGGAAAAAATAGCATTATGGAATTTCTTGAAATATTTGTACTCGTTTTTAGTTTTATCCTCTTGCTGGTCGTTGGTGTACCCATCGCGTTCAGTATTGGTATCTCCGGAATCCTGACCATGCTGGTTAGTATTGATGTGATTCCGGCCTTAACTACATTTTCGCAGCGTATGGCTACCGGGCTCGATAGTTTTGCCTTGCTGGCTATTCCGTTCTTTATTTTAGCCGGTAACATCATGAATAGCGGTGGAATTGCCATTCGTCTGATTGATTTTGCGCGGGTGTTGGTTGGTGGAATCCCCGGAGGTGTTGCCATTGTAAACGTACTGGCCAATATGCTTTTTGGAGCTATTTCCGGTTCAGCTGCCGCCTCGGCATCGGCGATTGGAAGTATCATGGGGCCCGAAATGAAAAAAGAAGGTTACCCTGAGAATTTCAGTGCTGCAGTTAACATTACCTCTGCAACCACCGGTTTATCCATTCCGCCCAGTAATATCCTGATCGTATATTCTTTGGCAAGTGGTGGTGTTTCCATTACGGCCTTGTTTTTAGCGGGCTATGTGCCGGGTATTTTGACCGGGTTAGCTATTATTATCACGGCTGTTACGATGCTTATTTATAAGCGGAAAGGGCTTCAGGCTGCACTAAAAGGCCTTGGCATTGCAGTGCTGTCTGCCATTGCTTTAGTCCTGGCTTTCCAGGGAATCAGTTTGGCTCGTGAATCATTTAATCCGGCTGTTAACCGAAGTCTGTCTGGGGTTGCACTGGCTGCATTTGCTGTTTTTGCCTTCATCAAAACCAAAAATAACAAAGAAAAAGCCCTGGATGGCACCAAGAAGTTATTGGATGCCATTCCCAGTTTGCTGATGCTGATTATTGTAATTGGAGGTATTGTAGCCGGTTATTTTACCGCTACCGAAGCTTCGGCTATTGCCGTGTTATACTCACTAATTCTGGCATTCATTTACCGCCAAATTAAGGTTAACGATTTGCCGCAAATTCTTTTACGCTCGGTTAAAACAACCGGTATTGTTTTGTTGCTGGTAGCTACCTGCTTGGGCTTATCATGGATTATGGCTTATGAAAACATTCCTCAAAATGTTAGCGAGGGGCTGTTATCGGTTTCAAGCAATCCGTTCATCATCCTGCTACTCATCAACCTGATTCTTTTGGTGGTCGGTATCTTTATGGACATGACTCCGGCTGTTTTGATTTTCACGCCAATATTCCTGCCCATTGTTACGGCTATGGGAGTTGATCCGATTCACTTCGGAATCATTATGGTGCTAAACCTGAGTGTCGGTTTGTGTACACCTCCGGTAGGTTCCGTACTTTTTATTGGATGTAGCGTTTCCGGGCTTAGTATCGACAAGGTGATAAAACCCCTTATCCCGATGTTTTTAGCAATGGTAGTTGTCTTGTTATTGGTAACTTACCTGCCTCAGCTTAGCTTGTGGTTGCCCGCAAAATTCGGATTTTGATTAGTATAAAATAAGCTCTACAAAAACGGGATGTCTCAACTGCAGGCATTCCGTTTTTTTGTTGAAGGGAATGGTGCGGATTGGTGTAAAAAAACAAACCCCTGACCAAATATTGATCAGGGGTTGATTATGATTGTCTTGGTGACCCCAAGCGGGAAAATGTCGAACTTTTAGATTAAAAATTATGAGGCAGTTTTGCATTTTATGAATACTGAAAACAGAAGAACAACTTAAATTGTAACAGGTTCCTTTTATTAATTTATTTCTTTCTGGCATAGTCATTCTGTGCTAATCCGTTTTTATTTAAGAACCCCAATCTGGAACTGCTACATTTGACTGGACGGTAGGTTAAGTATAATTTATTTACCTACATTATGAGTCCTATGAGAAAGAAGTTTGACAAAGAATTTAAGAAAAAGGCAGTGGAATTATCCTATGCTAGAGGCAACGCCAGTGAGATTGCAGATGAACTGGGGATCGACCGAGCATTGCTCTATCGATGGCGTAAGGAATTTAGTCAATATAAAGACAATAGTTTTCCAGGTTATGGGAACCCGAAGATGACGGATTTGGAGCGGGAAAATGCTCGCTTGCAGAAAGAGCTTCGAGAAGCGAGGATGGAACGAGATATCCTAAAAAAGGCAATCAGCATCTTCTCCGTGAACGATGGGAAATCTACCAGTTTATAAGTGATCACCGCAATCGGTTTTCTATCGAGATGATGTGTAAAGTATTTAAAATAAGTAAAATCGGTTATTACAACTGGCTTCAGAACGGAGACTCTGGTCGTTGGAATGAAAACCAAAAGTTATTGGTAGAAATTAAACGGATTTTTCAGAATAGTGGTCAAAGCTATGGAAGCCCACGGATGACCGAGGAACTTCGTTCTCTAGGACACAGGGTGTCACGACCACGCATGGCACGAATCATGAGCACTGCTGGATTGCAAGCCAAGCGGAAACGGAAGTTCAAGGCAACAACAGACTCCAGGCATAACTATCCGACTGCTCCCAACCTGTTAAATCAGGATTTTTCGGTTACGGCTCCAGCAAAGGTTTGGGTTTCCGATATCACCTATATCAGAACAAATAAGGGTGGATGTACCTGACCGTCATTATTGATTTATTTGATCGTAAAGTTATTGGCTGGGCCATGAGCAAAAGTATGAGCACGGAAGAAACAAGTATTTCTGCATGGAGGATGGCTGTAAAGAATCGTCCGATTATGGATGAACTAATCTTTCATTCTGACCGTGGGATCCAGTATGCCTGCAATTCTTTCACCAATCTTTTGGGACGTGAGAGGTTGGTTATCCAAAGCATGAGCAGAAAAGGTAACTGCTGGGATAATGCCGTTGCCGAAAGCTTTTTTAAAACCATTAAAGTTGAACTGGTTTATCACCAGAGATTCGTTGACCAGGAACACGCTGAATTAATCCTGTTTCGCTGGATTGAAACCTGGTACAACAAAAGAAGAAGACATTCGGCTTTAGGATAAAAGACAATAAACGAATTTGAACAACTAAATAATTATCAAAGAATAGCAGCGTAACTCTTAACTAGCCGTACAGTTTTTTGTTGCATATCCACCAGTGCCATTAGTCTAATTTGTTAATTAATATTAGATGTGTGAGAACAGAATTAAATATGTAGGATTAGATCAATATTTGTATGTAAAAGTGTGTGTGGATGTAAAAAATCCGTTATAATTATTGAAATATAACGGATTAGTGTTTATTAAAGTGACCCCACCGAGATTCGAACTCAGATCGCAAGAACCGGAATCTTGTATTCTATCCATTGAACTATGGGGCCAAAAGCGAGTGCAAAAATAGTAAAACAATCCTTTTTAAAAACAATTTTGAGAAAAAACTTGCAAATAACTTTATGTTTCGGAGTTTTTGTTGAAAAACTAGCGGGTTATTGGGTTTTTAGAATGCCTAAAAGAACTATTTTTGCAGCACCATGGAAGAATTATCATTTGTGAAACAAAACAGTATTGCAGCCAGTGATTTTTTTGAAAAATACACGGCTGGATTTTTGAGGAATGAGAATCAGGAAATCGCTGACCTATTAATGTTGAAGAAGGAACACTCCTTGCGTGTGGCCAAACTGAGTGGGCAGGTGGCTACCAACCTGATGCTTGAAGAAGAGGATATTTTGCTGGCTGAAGTGATTGGTCTTCTGCATGATTTAGGCCGGTTTGAACAGTTCGAAAAGCACCAGACTTTCGATGATCAGGTGGCAGGTAATCATGCCGAGTTAGGCGTGGCTCTATTGAAAGAGCAAGTGTTTTTCTCGGCGTTTTCAGAAGAACATCAAAACCTGATTTGTCAGGCTATTTTAAATCACAACAAAGAAAGCCTGTCGTTGAAGGAAGATAAGCTGGTGGTAACGTACAGTCAGATTTTGCGCGATGCCGACAAATTAGACATCTGGGAAACTTGCGTTAAAAACCTAAAACGGGATGGAAACTTTAAATACAGTGCCATTAGTTTAAACCTTCCGTCTACCGGAATGGTTAATGATAACATTGTTCGAAGCATTGAAAACCAAAAACAGGCCAAACGCAAAGACATGCAATCGGTCATCGATTTCAAGCTAATGCTTATGTCGATGGTTTTTGATTTGAATTTTAGGGTGAGCTTTCAGTTGCTTAGCGAGAAACAGCTTATAAAACAGCTGTACGAATCCATGTTAAAGAAGGACGTGGTGATTGATGCCTACCGGGAGCTTCGGCTTTATATTGAGAATAAATTCGTGGTGTAGTCGGATGAGACCATTTGATTATACCATTGTGTAAGTTGAATAAATGCTAAATGAAGAGTGATAATGGGAGATCGATTGGTTTGTATTTGTAACATGGTTTCAGAAAAAGAGATTGTAGCCGCCCTAAAGAAAGGAGCGGTTTCAACCGAAGATATTCAATATGCCACACGGGCTGGAACAAGTTGTGGAAAATGTTTGATGACTATTGATCAGCTGGTGCAGGAACATGAAGTGAATGCGGTTCCTGACCCGCAGCAAAAATTGAAATTTTAAAAGATTAAATCCGAATTGAATGCATGGCGAAACCCATGCATTTTTTTATTGCATGCGAATTGGAGTTTCCGGGTGATGCCGGAAATGAAGGCGAGCATTGAAGGAGTAGGGAAGCAGAACGAAATTGTACTTTAGTCACCGTTATTTTTGTAGATTTAGGGCTTGAAAACAAAACCGGGCGGGCAGTGCTCCGAAAAAGCACCTAACGCCTGCTGACAGTTTATGCTTGAAAAAACATGAAATAACGACAGAAATAATACATCTATGAAAAAACTGATTTTTTTATTGGTACTAGGAGCCGGTGTCGGACTGGCATCTTGCACCAACAAAACCAAGGAAGACACAACCATGAAAAGTGAACTCGCTGAAAAGGCCGATGCTTTTGCGCCATTCCGCCTGACCACCGATTTGTCGGTATTAACCGAAAAAGAAAAGCAAATGTTGCCTCATTTGTTTCGTGCTGCAAAGATTATGAACGAAATTTTCTGGGTTGAAGCTTTCGGCGACAAAGAGGCCGTATTGTCAAAAGCTGCTGATCCTGCAGCGGAGAAATTCATCAAGATTAACTACGGTCCTTGGGAACGGCTGAATGCCAATGAGCCTTTCCTGGAAGGTTTTGGTGAAAAGCCAGCCGGCTCCAATTTCTATCCGAAGGATATGACAAAAGAAGAGTTTGAAGCCTGGGATGAGCCAACGAAAACGAGTTTGTACACGCTGATCCGGCGTGATGCAGCGGGGAAGCTACAGGCTATTCCTTTCCACGAAGCGTTTCAGGAGCAAATTGCCCAGGCTGTTGAATCTATCCGTAAGGCTGCTGAGCTTGCAGAAGACCCGGGCTTGAAAAAGTACCTGGAGCTGCGGGCTGAAGCGCTATTAACTGACGATTATTATGCAAGTGACGTGGCTTGGATGGAGATGAAAACCAATACCATCGACTTTATTGTTGGCCCTATTGAGAACTACGAAGATCAATTGTTTGGTTATAAAGCTGCCCATGAGGCATTTATCCTGATTAAGGACAAAGAGTGGAGCCAGCGTTTGGAAAAATATGCAGCCTTGCTTCCTGACCTTCAAAAAGCCTTGCCCTGTAAGCCGGCTTATAAAAGTGAAACACCAGGATCGGATTCGGATATGAATGCTTACGATGTGGTGTATTACGCGGGTGATTGCAATGCCGGAAGCAAAACAATTGCCATTAACCTGCCCAACGATGAGCAGGTGCGCGCTGATAAAGGAAGCCGTAAATTGCAGCTTAAAAATGCCATGCAAGCTAAGTTTGATCAAATTTTATTGCCAATTACGGATCTGTTGATTGCCGAAGATCAACGTCAGCATGTGAAGTTTGATGCTTTTTTTGAAAATACCATGTTTCATGAAGTAGCACATGGGCTGGGAATGGGCAACACGACTGATGGCACACAAACCGTGCGCGAAGCGTTGAAAGAAACCTATACATCCATTGAAGAAAGTAAAGCGGACATTTTAGGACTTTGGGCCGTGTATCAGCTCAACGAGCAGGGTGAGTTTACCGATAAAGATTTGATGGATAACTTTGTCACTTTCATGGCCGGAATTTTCCGCTCTGTACGTTTTGGAGCAGCCAGTGCCCACGGAAAGGCCAATATGATTCGCTTTTACTATTTCCAGGAAAAAGGGGCATTTGAGCGCGATGCCGCGAGCGGAACCTATCGAGTAAACTTCGAAAAAATGAAACAAGCTATGCTTGACCTGTCTGATTTAGTTTTAACAGTTCAGGGAGACGGCGATTATGCCCAAGCCAAAACGTTAATTGAAGAAAAAGGCTTTGTTCGCGAAGGCTTGCAAGCTGATTTGGACCGGATTGGAGAAGCAGGAATACCGGTAGATATTGTTTTTGAACAAGGACCTGAGGTGCTTGGGCTTTAACGAAATCTTTTTGTTGAAATGAAAATCCGTTTGGCTGTTGATAGCAGCTGAACGGATTTTTTTGTTTCTGAAGGAGTGCAATGCTTTATGAAACAGAGCTGCATAAAAAGGAAGAAGGGGCTTTAAGCCCCTTCCTGCTGCTGTTAAACGAACTGCTAGCGTATTAAAGAGCATCGCGAACTCTTTAATTGCGAACGCTATTTTCTGACTTTCTTGAACCACATGCGGTCCCCAACATTGTAATATTGATCTTTTAATTCTGGGTTCTCCGCCAGATCGCTTTTTGTATAAGGGTAGTGAGGAACCATCATATCATCACCTGCATTCCAGTTCGCAGGAGTCAGTAATTTGGTTTCATCGGCTGTTTGCAGTGCAATAACGGTTCGTTCGATTTCAACTATGCTTCGGCCAACTTCAATAGGGTAAAAATTGATGGATCTTACGATGTTCTGAGGATCGATGATGTAAACTCCCCGTATATCGCGGCTGGTGCTGGTGGGCGAGTGTAGCATGCCATAGGTCTTTGAGGCTTTCTTGGAAGGGTCTTCAATAATTGGGAAATGGATTGCTTGCTTGCCCCTTCCTTTGTAATCCAATTCTTCTAAGTGGGCTTTCCACATGTTGTGTTGCGAAATATTATCGGTTGATATGATCGCAAATTTTACATTCATCTGTTCCAATTCATCCTGCAGATAGGCCAGTTCCAGAAGTTCCGAAGAGCAAACTGGCGTGAAATCCTTGGGGTGACTGAAAAGGATTTTCCAGCTTTTGCCGAAATCATCCGGAAATGTCATTTCTCCATTCGTTGTTTGGGCTGTAAATGATGGCGCTTTGGATCCAATGAGAGGAATGTTCGTGGGCTGAGAGTATGCGGTACCGATGAGACATGCAGCGAGTACCATAAATATTAATCTAGTTTTCATAATTGTTTCTATTTTTTGCTATTAATTTGAAAATGAACTGAGTTTCTGTTACGTAAAGTATGGAAGAGGACATATGAATAAAAGAATCAGCTTGGGAGCTGTTTTAATATTCGGGTTCGTATCGGACTAAGAATTCATCGTCCTGCTGTGCAGTTGTTAACAACGGGCAAATAAACGGCAATAGGAAATCAAAACGCAATACGTGATTTCCGCACCTTTTTGTCCGTTAATTGAACTTGGGATTTCTCATGTGCGTGTAATTGACTGTTCACTAGCGAGAAGAAGGTTCTTTTTTGCTTTTGATTTTCGAGTTAAAAAGAATGCTAAAGAATGTTAAAAGGGCAGTTTCTTGCCTTTTTGTCGATTGTAGAACTGAGGTGTTCGAAAAGGTAAGATACGTATCAATCTATATGTGAATTCCATAGGATTTGTCGGGGTAAAGTAGACTTTTTTATTACAATCGTCAGGTGTTCATTTTTGACTTATCGATAATAAAAATTACTGGACTGCAGGATAATTAAAGCTAAAGGATTGGTGTAAAATGAAGGAATAAGGTTTGGTCGAATGGGTAGGACAGGGTGAATTGTAAAGAAAGAAAGTCCAATCAGGCTGATAAAATGGCATCAGGCTAAGTGGACTTTCTTTTTAGTTGGAGGACAACTTAGTTATTCCATTGACGAATCGCATTCAGGTTACGTGGGTTGATCATGTTTTTGGCCTCCGGAGTGTAAAGGAAATCCAGCTCATCGGCAAAGTATTCGTAGATTTTTCCACGAACCATTTTCATCATCGAATTAAGCAAATGGTTTTTCTCCGAGAACGCTTCCGGAAGAATCACCACCGTTGCCGGCAGCCAGCGCTGCGGAAACATGCTTTCATATTCCCCTCCGGTACGGTATTTATTGAGCTCCGCTGAAAGTATTTTCAGGCTTTCTTCATCACCTTCGTCGGTTCCCGGTGTAATTCCCCGGTGTTTTAGTTCCTGGTTAATGGCTGTGATATTCGGCACAATCATACCGGAAGTGTATGGATTTTGGTTGTTGTAAAGCATGCATTGATCGATGAATTTTGATTGATCAATCAACGCTTCTTCAATGCCTTCGGGGCTGAATTTTTCGCCATCGTTTCCAATCAGCAAACTTTTAAAGCGTCCGAGAACGTAAAGGAAGCCATCGGCATCCACGTAGCCCATGTCGCCCGTGTGTAACCAACCATCGCGAATGGTATCCTCCGTGGCTTGCGGGTTGTTCCAGTAACCCAGCATAACATTGTCTCCTTTAATGATGATTTCGCCTTTTTGACCGGTTGGCAGTTCCTGGCCTTCGTCATCTACAATTTTCAACTCCATATGCTGAACGGGTTTGCCCGAAGAACCAAATTTTATGGCGTGCAAGGCGTTGGAAGAGATAACCGGCGATGCCTCGGAAAGTCCGTAGCCCTGGCACATGGGTAAGCCTATGGCGTAGAAGAAGCGTTGCAGCTCAATGTCGAGCAGGGCGCCTCCACCGATGAATAACTTCAGGTGCCCGCCAAAACCATCCCGGATTTTTGAAAATAGAATTTTATCGTAAATGGCTAATAAGGGTTTATAAACAAAGCGCAGTCCTTTCCCTTTGTCGTAGCCATATCCATTGTATTTGTAAGCTATTTTTAAAGCGTGATTGAATAAGCTTTCAATGGTTTTTCCCTTTTGCCGGATACTGGATTCGATGCCTTTGCGAAAGTTTTTGGCCACAGCCGGCACACTCATCAAAATGTTGGGCTGAATTTCTTTGATATTCTTTGGAATGTTCTTCAGGGTTTCCATTGGGGTTGACCCTGTTTCCAGTGAGGCAATGCTGGCTCCGTTATACATCAGGCAATACAAGCAGGCCGTATGGGCAAAGGAATGATCCCAGGGAAGAAAGGCCAGAGTTTTCCAGTCTTCAGTAATGTCCATAAGCGTATTGGACTGGATGGTGTTGGCCGCATAATTGAGGTGCGTTAGCATAATTCCTTTCGGGTCGGCAGTGGTGCCTGAGGTGTAGGAAATGTTGGCCAGGTCGTTGGGTTGAATGGCTTGGTAAACAGCTTCCAGTTTTTCCGGGCTTTTCTTTAAAAATGCTTTTCCTTTTTCAATAATTTCCGCATAAGTCAAGTCATTTTCTCCCGGATTGTCTTTCCCATCCAGGAAAATCACTTTTTCGAGTGTGGGGATTTCATCCCGAATGGACTCTATTTTAGCGGCTTGTCCTTTGGAAACAATCACCATGCGTGCCCCGGAGTGGGCGAGACGGAACTTTAGCTCGCTGGCTTCATCCAGCTTAACAGACAAAGGCACGTTGGCAGCGCCGGCATACAGCATGCCCAGTTCGCTGATGATCCATTGGTTGCGTCCTTCTGAAACTAAGCCGATACGATCGCCTTTTTGGATTCCAATGGCCAGAAAACCAGCTGCCAATTGCAATACTTGTTCGTGGGTTTGACGGTAAGTTGTTCCCTGGTATTCGCCTTGTTTCTTTTCCCACAGGTAAATGTTGTCAGCATAGTTTTGTACGCTTGTCTCAAAAAGCTCAATGATTGTTTTCATTCAAGTTTAATTTAAGGATCGGTTAATTGTCTGAAAAAACCAAAAATACAATTTTTTTTAGATCTGCTTCAGCTATGAAAAAAACCTCAATATTCTGAAAATATTGAGGTTTTTTGCCCAATTATGGAGTGGCTTACTGGCTAACTCCAAATTTATAGATCGTTTGTTGTTCGTACTTTTCGTTGGGGGCTAACACGGTAGATGGGAAGTTAGCGTGGTGCGGTGCATCCGGATAATGCTGTGTTTCCAAAGCAACACCGGCATAACTGCCAAATTTTTTCTCACCACCAATAGTCAATTCCGGAATCCAATATCCGGTGTAAACCTGCATGCCGGGCTGGGTGGTGTACACTTCAACCTGACGGCCGCTAGTTGCTTCCTGCAAACGTCCGGCAAATACGAGTTTCCCTTCTTCATTGTCCAGCACATAGTTCAGGTCATAACCTTCCGGTAGCTGACCCAAGTCTTGCGCTAGTTTCTTGGTGCTGGTGAAATCGTAAGGTGTACCTTCCACCGGAACAATTTGTCCTGTTGGAATCAGATCAACACTTTCGGTCATTTTATTGGCTGCCAACTGCAACTCATGATTTTTGATATCTTCCTTTCCGCCAGTCAGGTTAAAATAACTGTGGTTGGTCAGGTTGATTAGTGTTTTTTTGTCGGTCTCAGCTTCGTATTTTATGCCCAATTCATTTTGGTTGTTTAAGGTATAAATACAAGTGGTTTTCAATGTTCCCGGGTAGCCTTCTTCGCCATCAACGCTGGTGTAGCTTAGTTTTAAGGCAACTTCGTTTTCGTTAGTAAAAGTTTCGGCTTGCCATAGTTTTTTATCAAAGCCTTCCAGTCCGCCGTGCAAATGGTTGGGACCATTGTTAATTGCGCCAGTGTATTCCACGCCATCAATGGTGTATTTCCCCCCTGCAATCCGGTTGCCGTTACGCCCAATAAGGGCTCCAAAGTAGGGGTAGTTTCCCAGATAGTCATCACTTAAATAATCTTCCAACTTCTCAAAACCACAAACAATATTGCTTGTTTCTCCGTTTTTATCGGGGGTTTCAACAGAGGTGATAATTGCTCCGTAGTTGGTAATTTTAATAACAACACCGGCATCGTTGCTCAGTGTAAAAAGTTCTGCCTGAGTTCCGTTAGGTAGGTTTCCAAAAGCTTTACTGGTTATCTTCATTTCATTTCAATTTTATGTGATAAGTTTACAAATTTAATAAATGATACTGACTGGTAGGTACTGGTTGATAAAAATTTGTAATTTTGAATCGTTTAGCCATAATTCAAAAGATATTTTGTGAAGAATATACAGATTGATGATACGCTCGGAATTCCAAAATACCGTCAAATAATAAATTCAATTTATCAGGGTATTATAAATGGAAACCTAAAAGTTGGAGATAAGATTCCTTCCCTGAATCAGATTTGTCATGAGTTTGATCTTTCGCGCGATACGGTGATGGTCGCTTTTAATGAATTGAAAGCAAAAGGGATTATCAACTCAATTCCGGGAAAAGGGTATTATATAAATAGTACGGAAGTGAATGTTGACCAACGCATTTTTTTGCTTTTTGATGAATTAAATGCGTTTAAAGAAGACTTGTATACCTCGTTTTTGAACAGCCTGGACATCAAGTCGAATGTGGACATTTATTTCCATCACTTCAATTTTCAGGTTTTTAAGGACCTGATCATGGAAGCTGCCGGAAATTATACTTCTTACGTTATTATGCCGGCTACCTTCGATTTTACAGCGGATATTTTGTCGGTTTTGCCGCGCGAAAACGTTTATATTCTGGACCGCAAAAAAGCGGATCTGGAGGATTATCCGGTCGTTTACCAGGATTTTGAGGCCGATGTTTATGCCGCTTTAGATTCGGGCAAAGATTTACTTCAAAAATACAAGAAGCTGGTTATGGTTTTTCCAGGAGGAAAGGAGCCCGAAGGGCGCATGATTGGTTTTAAAAAATACTGCGAAGAGCATGAGATTAACTACGAGATTGTTCGTAGTTTAATCAATCGCCCCATAGAAAAGGGAGAAGCTTACTTTGTTCCTTCCGACCGAAATTTGGTACGGTTGGTGAAAATGGCGACCGAGAATAAGTTCACTTTGGGGGTTGATTTTGGAATCGTTTCTTTCAATGACACCATGTTGAAAGAGGTGGTTGCCGGTGGAATTACAACGATTTCAACCGATTTTAACTTGATGGGACAAACATTGGCCCAAATGGTTTCGGAGCGTTCCAAGGCGCAAACCAGTAATCCCGCAACATTAATTCGTCGAAATTCTCTTTAGTGTGTTTTAAAACACAAAAAAAAGAGGGATAGCAAAAGCAATAATCGGTAATTTTGCCCACCAGTACCTACCAGTTGGTTTAATAAGAAAGAAAATGAATAAATTTAACAGTACAGATCATCCACACAAACGGTTAAACCCGCTTACCAATGATTGGGTTTTAGTTTCTCCACACCGGTCAAAAAGACCGTGGCAGGGACAGGTTGAAAAAGCGGTTGTTGCCGAACGTCCGCAATATGATCCGACGTGCTACTTATGTGCCGGAAACGAACGCGTTGGCGGGCATAGAAACCCGGATTATAAAGGAACCTTTGTTTTTACGAATGATTTTAGTGCGCTTTTGACTGACACGCCGGACGGCGGTGTTGATGAAGGCAGCCTTTTTCAGGCAAAAAGTGAAAGTGGGATTTGCAAAGTGATTTGCTTTAGCGAAGACCATAGCTTGACGATTCCGGAAATGGAAGTTAAGGATATCCGCAAGGTGGTGGATGTTTGGGGCGAGCAATTTGCTGAGCTAAGCCAGAAAGAACAAATTAATTACGTACAGATTTTTGAAAATAAAGGGGCTATCATGGGCTGCTCCAACCCGCACCCACATGGGCAAATCTGGTCTTCATCATCGGTTCCGGTGGAACCGGCCAAAGAATCGGAAACACAAAAAGCCTATTTTGAGAAACACGGAACAACACTGCTCGGTGATTACCTGAATGCTGAATTGGCTAAAGAGGAACGTTTGGTTGTTCAGAATGAGCACTTTGTAGCCTTGGTGCCTTATTGGGCCGTTTGGCCGTTTGAAACCATGATCATCAGCCGTCGTCCGGTTCAGAATGTCCTTGAACTAACCGATGAAGAGAAAGACGGTTTAGCGGATATTTACAAGCAGTTGACTGTAAAATACGATAACCTTTTTGAAACATCCTTTGCTTATTCTGCAGGCTTGCACCAGGCACCAACAGATGGAAAAGATTATCCGGAGTGGCACCTGCACATGCACTTTTACCCGCCTTTATTGCGCTCGGAAACGGTTAAAAAGTTCATGGTAGGCTATGAAATGCTGGCTACACCTCAGCGCGACATTACTGCCGAGCAAGCTGCTCAGCGTTTGCGCGACTTATCAGATGTACATTATAAAAAAGCAAATCAATAACTATAATCGACAATAAAATTATGACAAAAATTAATGCTTTAATTGAAAAGATAAACGGTGGAAACAATCCATTGTTTCAGGAATTATATGGAACAGATGCCGCTACATTGAAAGAGCAAGCTACGCGTTATGCTGATTTGATGGGCGAATTTGAAAAAACGTTTGGTGCGGATGATGTTGACTTGTTCAGCTCACCAGGCCGAACTGAAATTGGTGGAAACCACACCGACCATAACCACGGACGGGTGTTGGCCGGTGCTGTCAACTTAGACAATATTGCCGTAGCTGCTAAAAACAACAGCAACATTATCCGGATTAAATCTGTTGGCTACCCGGAATTTCAGGTTGATCTTTCTGATTTAAGCATCGACGAAGCGCAATTCTATACATCTGCATCTTTGGTGCGTGGAATTTGTGCCCGCATGAAAGAAGTGGGTTATGAAATTGGTGGTTTCGACGCTTGCGTTGAAGGTCGCGTACCCAAAGGCTCAGGCTTGAGCTCTTCTGCTTCGTTTGAAGTATTGGTAGGAGCTATCGTGAACCATTTGTTCAACAATGGTAAAATGGGTGGTGTGGAAAATGCCATCATCGGACAGTGGGCTGAAAATAACTACTTTGGAAAACCTTGTGGTTTGATGGATCAAACAGCTTGTTCGGTAGGAGGTTTAATTAGCATTGACTTTGCCGATCCAGCTAAGCCCATTGTGAAAGAAGTTGATTTTGACTTTGTTTCTACCGGCTTTTCATTGGTTATTACTGATATTGGTGGTGGACACGATGATCCGGCTTCACAGGCAGAATATGCTTCGTTGCCTACTGAAATGAAATCAGTTGCAGCTGAACTTGGTGCCAGTGTATTGCGTGAAGTTTCATTGGAGCAAATCATTGAAAAGTTACCTGAAATCCGCAAGAAAACAGGCGATCGCGCTATTTTGCGTGCCTTCCACTTCCAGGGAGACAACCAGCGCGTGGTTGACCAGGTGGCAGCTCTGGAGAACAACGACTTTGCAGCTTTCCTGAAAATGGTTGTTGAATCGGGCTATAGCTCATACATGTACAACCAAAACATTTATGACATTGTGCATAAGGATGAGCAGGTTGTTTCAGTAGCCTTAGCTTTGAGTGAAATGGTATTGAAAGGAAGCGGTGCATGGCGTGTCCATGGCGGCGGATTTGGAGGAACTATTCAAGCCTTCGTACCACAAGAGAAATTGGATGAGTATGTGAAAACTCTCGAGCATGTTTATGGTGAAGGAAAATGCCATAAATTGTTCATCCGTGCTAAAGGATCAATTAAGTTGGATATCTGATAAGATAATACAATATAGAAGAAGGGCTTGCAAGTAAACTTGCAAGCCCTTTTATTTTATAATGGCATCAGAATATTCAGCCAATGGATTTTTGCCTGTATTGCTATTGATTTTTTGATAAAAATAATAACTTGCCATTCGAAACAGACCACTTTTATATGTATGATATTATAGGTGATGTTCATGGCCAGGCAAGTATTTTAAAGGATTTGCTGAAATCAATGGGCTATAAAAAAGAAAGCGGTGTTTTTAAGCATGAAAGCCGCAAAGCCATTTTTGTTGGTGATTTTATTAACCGGGGCCCTCAAATCCGTGATACCTTAAGTATAGTGCGTAGTATGGTGGAGGCGGGGAGCGCGATGGCCATCCTAGGGAATCATGAATTAAACGCCATTATTTTCGAACTAAAAGATAAAGCGGGCAAGCCCTTTGCCAAACGCTTATTAAAATACCGCTTGCCTTTAATACAAACCCTGGAAGAATTTGTACACTTTCCGGATGAATACCGAAGCTATATCAGGTGGATGCGATCGTTGCCCATGTTCCTGGAGCTGGATGGCATTCGAGTTGTTCACGCCTGTTGGCAGGATAAAAACATTGCTTTATTAAAGGAAAACATAACTGAAGGCCGGCTTCGGAAAAGCTTTCTAAGGAAAATAAGTAAAAACAATTCTGAACTTTCCACCGCTTTTTGGCAAACCTGCAAAGGCATCGATTTTCAATTGCCTAAAGATTTATTGGTTTTTGATAACAAGGGACAGCCACATCGGAGCTTCCGATCCAAGTGGTGGCTCAATCCTCAAGGGAAAAATTTTCAGGAATTATCGTTTGAAAGTCGTTTCGATTTGCCGGCATATACCATCCCACCGGAAGTGAATGGAGCCCGCAAACCCTATGATGAGGATCAACCCATCGTTTTTTTTGGGCACTATTGCTTAAAAAACGGAGACAATATTCTTGCGCCAAACCTGTGTTGTTTGGATTCCTGCATCAGTCGGAACGGAAAATTGACGGCTTATCGATGGTCGGGTGAAAAAAAATTAACTCTTAAAAATATTGTTAAGTAGAAGTTGGCCCGAGTTATGAACTTGGATGTAAGCATTATATGTTCAGTGTTCGAAGAACGAAAAAATAGTGGTTAAATAAAGTTTGATTTTTTTTGCCGTTGGCTATTGCAGAGAAAAAAAAGAAAGCATATATTTGCAGAGCCTTTTCAGAAAAGGATATCACAAGGTTCTAAAGATAAAATGGTGGCGTAGTTCAGTTGGTTAGAATATCGGCCTGTCACGCCGAGGGTCGCGAGTTCGAGTCTCGTCGTCACC